>JAIRYB010000158.1 GCA_031267955.1 Spirochaetaceae bacterium
CTGCCATACCGGAATTACTTGCCGGACGCTTGCCCGCTTTTGTATTTTATAATTATGGATTACGAAAAATTTACTATTAAAGCCCAGGAAGCCCTGGAAGAAGCCCAAAAAATCGCGCAAAGGGGGGATCACGCCCAGATTGAGGCGGAACATCTCCTGCTGGCCCTCCTGGCCCAGGAGGGCGGGATTGTCCTGCCTATTTTGAAACAGATTGGCGCGGATACCGACCGTCTGACCGCGGACACCGAAGCGCTGGTGGCCCGGACGCCCAAAATTTACGGGGACGCTGCGAAACTCTGCCTTTCTTCGGCGGCATCCAGGGTTTTGGGGAAGGCCGAGGGGGAAGCTGCGGCCTTAAAGGACGAGTTTATTTCCACTGAGCATATTTTACTTGCCATTAGCGCGGAAGAAGGCCGCGCCTCCGATATTTTAAAGCAGGCCGGGGTAACGAAGAACGCGATTCTCGGCGCGCTGAAGCAGCTGCGGGGAAACGCCAGGGTTACGGATCAGAATCCTGAAGACAAATACCAGGTTCTGGATAAATACTGCCGGGATCTGACGGCTCTGGCGCGCCAGGAAAAACTTGATCCGGTAATTGGCCGCGACGAGGAGATCCGGCGGGTGATGCAGGTGCTGTCGCGGCGGACAAAGAACAACCCGGTGCTGATAGGAGAGCCGGGCGTGGGCAAGACGGCGATTGCGGAGGGGCTTGCGCGGCGTATTGTGGCCGGCGATGTTCCGGAGGGCCTCAAGGGGAAGAAACTGCTGGCCCTGGATTTGGGCGCGCTGGTTGCGGGCGCGAAGTTCCGTGGCGAATTTGAGGAAAGGCTCAAGGCGGTTATCCACGAGGTGCAGGCATCCGAGGGGAAGATAATTCTTTTTATCGACGAACTGCACACGCTGGTCGGCGCGGGCGCGGCCGAGGGGGCGACCGACGCGTCCAATCTGCTCAAGCCGGCGCTGGCGCGGGGGGAACTGCGCTGTATCGGGGCGACGACCCTGGACGAGTACCGCAAGCATATCGAAAAAGACGCGGCGCTGGAACGGCGTTTCCAGCAGGTGTATACTGCCGAACCTTCGGTCGAAGATACGATAGCAATTCTGCGCGGTTTGCAGGAACGCTACGAAGTCCACCACGGGGTGCGTATTAAGGACGAGGCGCTGGTAGCGGCGGCGGCGCTTTCGGACAGGTATATTACGAGCAGATTCCTGCCGGACAAGGCGATAGACCTTGTTGACGAGGCGGCGTCAAGGCTCAAAATGGAACTCGATTCGCGGCCCACCGAGCTTGACAAGCTTGAACGCAAACTGCTGCAGCTCTCGATTGAAAGGCACGCGGTGTCCCGCGAGGAAGATTCCTCGTCCAAAGAACGGCTGGTCAGGCTTGAAAAGGAAATCGCGGATACTACTGAGGAACGGGACGCTATGAAGGCCCGCTGGGAAAACGAGAAGAAGGATATTGAAGGGATACGTTCCATTAAACAGCAGATAGAAGAACTTAAAATCGAGGAAACCCGTTACGAGCGCGAGGGAAATTTGACAAAGGCCGCGGAGGTAAAGCACGGCAGGATTCCCGAAGCCCAGAGGAAGCTGTCGGAACTGACGGAACAGATGGAGGCGAAACGGGGCGGCGCCGGGCAGGGCGCGTCCCTGCTGCGCGAGGAGGTCAGCGAGGAGGATATCGCGCTTGTCGTGTCGGCCTGGACGGGAATACCGGTGTCCAAGATGCTCAGCGGGGAACTGCAAAAATACCTGGATCTGGAAAAAGTCCTTGAGCAGCGGGTGGTCGGCCAGGAGGCTGCCGTAGAAGCGGTGGCGGACGCTATCCGGCGGAACAAAGCCGGGCTTTCCGACGCGGCGCGGCCCCTGGGGTCCTTCCTCTTTTTAGGGCCTACCGGCGTGGGCAAGACCGAGCTTGCGAAAACCCTGGCGGATTTTCTTTTCAACGACGAAAAGGCCCTGACCCGCATCGACATGAGCGAGTACGGGGAAAAACATTCAGTGTCCCGGCTCATCGGCGCGCCGCCCGGCTATGTGGGCTACGAGCAGGGGGGCCAGCTTACGGAGGCGGTGCGGAGGCGGCCCTACAGCGTGATCCTCTTTGACGAGATTGAGAAGGCCCATCCGGAAGTTTTCAACGTGTTCCTGCAAATTCTGGACGACGGCCGCCTTACCGACGGGCAGGGAAGGGTGGTGGATTTCAAGAATGTCATCATCATTATGACAAGCAACCTTGGATCGGACCTTATACTTGGCGCGGAAAAGAACGAGGATGTCAAAGGCGCGCTCCTTGAGCTTTTAAAACAGAGTTTCCGCCCCGAATTCCTGAACCGTATCGACGAGACGGTTATCTTTAACCGGCTTGGAAAGGACGAGATTGGGAAAATAGTAGAGATTCAGCTGGCGCTTCTTTCCGGGCGCCTTGCCGGCAGGAAGATCGCCCTCAGGCTTACGCCCGCCGCGAAGGCCGTGATTGCCGCCCGCGGCTACGATCCCCTGTTCGGCGCCCGCCCCCTAAAGCGGGCAATCCAGGCGGACCTGGAAAACCCGCTGGCAAAGGCCATTATCGCGGGAAAAATCCGGGAAGGCGACACGGTCACCGCGGACAAGGGGGCCGGGGAAAACAACGGGGAGGTTTTGAGTTTTTCAAAAACCCGCCCCAATTAGAACGCGCCAAAGGCAGGGATGCCGGCGGGCGCAAAGGTGTCAGTCATCAAATTTTACGGTCACGCCTTTCGAATGAAAATCGTATCAGCGATTTAGAATTCGGGATAACCCGGACCACACCGGGCTTTAGCCCGAGACCTCGCGGACCATGGACAACACTGAACGAGCCTCCGATCGAATAACATCTCTACGTTCCGGATACCGCGGAGTTCTGCTCCGCGAGGCTCATTATACTGGCCGGGCCAACCCCGATCTGGAAATCGGATTGCAACATTTTCAGCGGTGGTAAATTTTCCGGAGCAGAGCTCCTGAAGGGAGGAGTATCAGATTTTTCTTTGAAAAATCTGTCGTTGGAGAGGAAATTATTAGAATACTTTGAAATATCGCATGAACAGCGGCAAAGTTCAAACTTGTTTATGAAAGACTCTTATGAGTACAGATACAACGGAAATGGAGAGTGGACTATAACCAGAAAAATACTGTTAATAAGTGAAGTACGGTGCGCCATCCGTGGCGTACCCGCTCCGTAGCAGGTTTTTTGTTGCTCTGTTCAGGCAGAAAAGTAAAGCGTAGTTCGGGAGTGCAAAAAGTATCGTATAACAGGCCTGTATGCGCGGTTGGTTTTGCTTTCATATTCAAAAATATGCTAAAATCGTATATAAGTGTATGGTATAATGCCTTGGTATGCTGGTATAATGGCCAAGGCCCGCTGCCCGGAGGCTTTCCGGGAACAGGCGGGCTTTGGGGCGCGGACCCTCTTCGGACAAATAAGGAGACTTTGGTACGATGAAGATTGCCATGTTTACCGACGCTTACTGGCCGCGGGTGAACGGCGTTACCGTGTCGGTGGACACTTTTTCACGGGCGCTGATAAAAAACGGGCACGAGGTGATGATCGTCTGCGCGGATTACCCGGATTCGGGGGGGGGCTTCCTTTCCGGGGGAAACAGGGAGGACGGGGCCGCGCCGTATATGCCGAAAATAGTCCGGGTGCCTTCCATACCGGTCATTATTTCCAAAGAGGACAGGCTGGCAAAATTTTCCAAGTGGTTCTGGGTTGCCAAGCAGGTGGAGCTTTTCCATCCGGACATTATCCACATCAATACTGAGTTTATTATTGCCGAATTCGGCTTTTTCTACGGGAAAATCTACAATTTGCCGGTGCTTTATACTTTCCACACTATGTGGGAGGATTATATTGCCAATTATATGCCGCCCATGATTCCGGTCCTTTTATGCCGTCTTTTCGCGCGGTTTTTGCTCAAGAACATACTGAGAAGCCCGTACAAGATAATAGTCCCCACGCCCCAAATTGAAGAGGTTGTAAAAAAGTACAAAATTAAAAAAGAGACTTTCCTGCTGCCAACCGGGATTGATCCCGCTATTTTTGAACACAGCGGGGCCGAGACAGCCGGGTTCCGGGAAAAATTCGAGGGGCGGTATCCGGTATTGAGGGGCAAGCGTATACTGCTCTTTGCCGGCCGTATCGCGCGGGAAAAAAACCTGGGGTTCCTGCTGGAGGTACTGCCCGCGATCCGCTCCCGGTACCCGGAGACGGTGCTGCTCTTTGCGGGCAACGGGCCGGATCTGGAGTATTTCATGCAAGAGGCGGAAGATAAGGGATTGGGTGAATGCTGCGTGTTTACCGGCTATATGGAGCGGAGCGATCTGGCCCTGGTCTACGCCATGTCGGATATTTTTGTCTTCCCCTCGCTTACCGAGACCCAGGGGCTTGTGACCCTGGAAGCTATGTTTTCCGGGATTCCGGTGGTGGCGATAGGCGAAATGGGGACCGCCATGGTGATGGGCGGGGATAACGGCGGCTTTATGGTCAAAAACGATCCCGGGGAATTTACCGCCAGGGTTCTCGATCTTCTCGGCGATCCCGGGTTGTACAGGCGGAAAAGCGAAGAAGCCCGGCTTCACGCGTCGGCCTGGTCCATCGATTCCCTTACCAGGAAGCTGGAAACGATTTACCGGGACACGCAGTCGGCTTTTCTCCGGGAATACGGGCCGCCCAGGGTTTCGGTCATGGAATGGTTTACCGAAAAACGCAAATTGATAATTTCCCGCAAGAATTGGTGGAAGTGGAGCGACACATATTGGAAAAAAATATCAAAATGAAAGAATTGGCGGCCCCCGGCTCTTTTGCCGGGCTGGGAGTGAGCCCGCATTTTATCGAAATTCTTGCCGGACGGGGCATTTCTTCCCCTACCCCTGTCCAGGACCTGGTTTCCCCCCGCCTTTTGGCGGGCGAGAGCCTTTTTTTCAGTTCCGCCACCGGTACCGGCAAGACTTTTGCCTACCTTATCCCTCTTTTCCAGCGGCTTCTCGCATCCGCCCCTGCCTTGCGCCGGGCGGGCGGCCCCAGGGCGCTCATCGCCGCGCCCACTTACGAGCTATGCTCCCAGATAAAGGCAGAGGCGGACTTTCTGCTGGAAGGGGCCGGCGCTAGGGACGCCGCTTCCCCCGGAGATGCCGCTTCCGCCGGGGACGCCCCACTGTTCCCGGGCCAGCTAAAAGCGGCGCTCCTTATAGGCGGGGGCAATATAGCCCGGCAGATTGACGGGCTGCGGAAAGAAAAGCCGGATATCCTTATCGGGAATCCGGGCCGCCTGCTCCAGATTGCCCGCCTGGGGAAGCTCAGGCTCGGGATGCTTGAGTGCCTGGTCCTGGACGAGGGGGACCGGCTTGTATCGCCGGAACTGGCCGGGGAAACAGGGCAGCTCCTGCGTTTTGTCCGGGAATCGCGGCCCGGCGGCGAAGGAAAGCGGCTTCTTGTTACCGCCTGCTCCGCCACCCTTTCCGTAAAAACCAGGGAGAAAATTCTGGGCCTTCTGGACCCGGAAGATCCGCCCGGCTTTCCCTTTGTAGAGGCCAGGGACAGCTCCGTCCTGGGGGAACGTATCCAGCATTGGGCTATTTTTAGCGAGAGGCGGAAAAAGATCGATACTCTGCGTTCTTTTTTGGCCGCCGCAAAACCCCGGAAAGCCCTGGTTTTTACCGCCGGGGCGGGGGAGCCGGGGAACATCCTCTCCCGGCTCCAGTACCGCCATATCGCCGCGTCCGCGCTTTTCGGCGACATGGACAAGAACGGCCGGAAACGGGCCCTGGACGATTTCCGCAAAAACCGGGTGGCTGTGCTGGTTTCCAGCGATCTTGCGGCCCGGGGCCTTGATATTGACGGCATAAGCCATATTATCGCCATGGATGTGCCGCAAAACATGGACGCCTACGTACACCGGGCGGGCCGCACCGGCCGCATGGGGAAGGCCGGGATCATGCTCACCATCGGGGACGCCGATGAAATGCGCCTGCTCGCGAAACTTGAAAAAAAACTGGGCATCGTTATCTACCCTAAAGAACTGCGCTGCGGGAAGGTTGCCGCGATCGCGGGGGAATGACGCGGGCCGCGGGTCCGAATTTCCGGGGCGGAAAGGGTGCCGCCGCCCCAATCGCGCCGGGCAGGAAGCCCGCCGGGTATCAGGCTTCCCCTTTCTCCGGCGCGAGGCGCACGATGCGCAGACCGGCGGGGGAAGTTTTAACCGGCGCGTCGTCGCTTTCCCCAAGTATGCGCACGATTGGATAGCGCGGTTCGTTGGGGCTGGCGTCCACTACCTGGGCTTTCCTGCCGTCGGAGAGTAATACGTAGCTCCCGATGGGGTATATCGAAAGCGAGTAGATGAGCGCCCGGAGCGCCATGTCGTCGTAGCGCCCGCCCTCGTTTTTCAGGAGATCGAGTATTCCCAGATGGCCGTCCCTGGCGTCCTTGTAAGGCCGGGCTGCGGTTATGGCCTCGAAGGAGCAGGCTACGGCTATTATTTTGGCGTAAAGGCCGATCTTGGGGCCGGTGAGCCGCTGGGGATACCCGCTCCCGTTTTCCCGCTCGTGGTGTTCAAGGACCGCCAGCCGGATGTTCTGGGGGAAATTCAGGGACTGCAGCATATTAAAGCCCAGAATGGGATGTGACAGGATGGCCCTGCGTTCCTCCCTTGTCAGGGGCTTGTCGGTAAGGTAGGTATCCGGAGGGATATGGAGCATTCCGGATTCGTGGATCAGCGCGGCGACGCCAAGCTCGACAAGCTGCGTGTCGTTGAATTTCAGATAGCCCCCCATGACAACCGACAGTATGACGGATTTGACCGTGTGGGAAACCTGGTAATCGTTTTTTGTAGAGGGCGGGGCTATCCGATCGGGCTCCCGGCCGTCTGTTCCCTCACCCGGGGTACCTTTATACTGCATGATCCTCAGGAGATACCGGCCTTCCCTGAGGATTATCCGGCAAAATTCCCGCATCTTGTCCGCCAGTTCCTGATAGCTGATACCGGCATCGTCCCGGACCAGTCCGGGCGGCTGTCCCCCGTTGTCCTGCCCGGCGCTGAGGCTGGACGAAATTTTATCCAGCAGCTTTTCGGTAAATTTACTTAAAAACGTGTAAAATTCCGCCGCCCGGATGATCCGCTCGTCATCATTCGGCGGGTCCGAATCGTCCGCGTCCGCCTCCTCCAAAAACGAGAGAAGATCCATGGGCGGCCCGTCCAGGAGATAGCCTTCGGCGGACATTTCCCGGAATTCCCAGCGCAGGAGCAGTTTTTTGATATTTTCATCGACAGGTATTTCCGGGGAAGCGATGATAAAGCCATTGTCGGCATAAACCGCCCCGGAAAAATAGGAACCTTCCGGAATATCCCGGCACTTGTATTTTGCCATCTATACTTTATATTTTAATCCAAAAAAACAAAAAAATCCGGTCCTTGCCCGGCGCCGGCCCGCCGCGTTCCGTTGACGCGGCAGCCCCTTTATCCTATCATAAATAGCCGGATTGCAGCCAGTATACCGTATGGCACGGGGCCTGCAAGGCCGGCGGACTCGCATTATCCGGGGAAAATTAATTGAAATTTGGCACGATAGTTGTCCTTTCCAACGCGGTTCTGCTCGCGTTTATTCTCTTTCTCTTCCTGCTCCCGGTCGTCGTCCTGGGGCCGGGGACTTCGGGCGTTTTTTGGCAGAACGCCTGGCCTGCCGCCGTTTTTTTCCTCTTGATCCTGCTGGGAATAAACCTGTTTTACGCGCTGAATTTCCGGCTCTACTACCTCTTGGAACGGGAGGACTGGCCCGCCCTGGCCCGCTATCTGGAAAAGCAGGTAATCGAAAAGGGCCGCTATCATTCCTTAGGGGTCCGGCTTCTTTCCAACGCCTATTTTGTCCTTTCGGACATCGAAGCCCTCGCGAATCTGGAAAACAGGGTCGCGGCCGCGAAACCTGTTTTGATTGAAAAACTTGCCCTGATCTTCGGTACCGGCCGTATCTTAAGAAAAGACTATGCCGGCGCGGTTCGTTTTTTCGCCGACCGCCTTGCCCGCCCCGCCCCGCCGGAAGCGTCCTGGCTTTCCTGGTATTCGGGTTTTGCCCTGCTCCTGGATTCCCGGTACACAGCCGCCGCGGAGTGTTTTTCGAATCTGGCGCGGTCGTCTGAAAACCCGGCGGCAGCGGCGCTGGCGGCCTGGTTTTTGGGGCAGGTTCTGCCGTCGGCAAGGCCGGAGCAGTCCGGCGATCTCGCGATCCTGGCGGAGCAGGGCCGGAAGCGGGTCAAAGCCATGCTCCCGGGCCGGCAGGCCTGGGACAAAAAAACCGAGGCTCTGCGGGGCGAAATTTACGCGGTACTGATATCAAAGTATTTGCAGGATGCCGCGGACTGGCTGTACAATGACGGGCCCGGGCCCCGGACCGAACAACCGCGTAGTCATAGGCAAGGAGATGTTCATGCATAGTTTTTCCAAATCGTCAAAGTTAAACAATGTCTGTTATGACATAAGGGGGCCGGTGTTAAAAGAAGCCAGGCAGCTTGAATCCGAAGGTTTCCGGATCATCAAACTCAATATAGGCAATCCCGCGGCTTTCGGGTTTACCGCCCCGGACGAAATAATCCACGACATGATCGTCAATATCCCCAATGCCCAGGGCTATATCGATTCCCAGGGGCTTTTCGCGGCGCGCAAGGCGATTATGCAGGATTTTCAGTCCAGGGGCGTCATGGATGTGGAGATTGACGACATCTATATCGGGAACGGGGTAAGCGAGCTTATCATGATGACCATGCAGGCCCTTCTGGATTCAGGCGACGAGGTGCTGATCCCCTCGCCGGACTACCCACTGTGGACCGCGGCAGTAACGCTGTCGGGCGGCAAAGCGGTACACTACCTCTGCGACGAAGAATCGCTGTGGAATCCGGATCTGGCGGATATCGAATCCAAAGTCAGCGCCAACACAAAAGCTATCGTGGTCATCAATCCCAATAACCCCACCGGCGCCGTGTACGACCGCGCTGTCCTTGAGGGCATCGCCCGCATCGCCCGGGAGCACAATCTTATCGTCTATGCCGATGAGATTTACGAGCGCATCACTTACGACGATGCCAAACATATACCTATGGCCTCGATAGACAGCGAGATACTTACCATAAATTTTAACGGCCTTTCAAAAGCTTACCGGGCCGCCGGATTCCGGGCCGGGTGGATGGCCCTGTCCGGGAACAAAAAAACCGCCGCCGGTTACCGGGAAGGGCTCGACATGCTTTCCAATATGCGGCTCTGCGCCAATGTCCCGGCCCAGTACGGCATCCAGACCGCGCTGGGCGGCTACCAGAGCATCAACGATTTTATCATCCCCGGCGGCCGGCTCAGGGAACAGCGGGATATCGCGGTAAACATGGTGAACGAGATTCCCGGCCTTTCGGTGGTTAAGCCCAGAGGCGCGCTTTACTGTTTCCCCAGGGTTGATGTTAAGCGTTTTAATATTACCAATGACGAACAGTTTATGCTGGATCTGCTGCGCGAACAGCATTTGCTGCTTGTGCAGGGTACGGGCTTTAACTGGAAAGAGCCGGATCACTTCCGCATCGTGTTCCTGCCTGACAAGGAAACCCTTGCCGACGCCCTGCGCCGCCTGGCGGCCTTTTTGGAACACTACCGGCAGCGCTGACCGCCGTCTGCTATCTGCCTGCGGTAAGCGGCGAGGTAAGGTTCAAGCAGGGCGCGTTTTTCGCCTTCGCGGGATTCGTAGCAGGTCCCGCCTACGGTAAAGCAGGCAAAGCCGCCGGAAACGATTCCCATGGCGGCGCATTCCCGCAGATCCGCCGCGCCCCGCTTTGCCAGGGACAGCTGTTCCGCCATTCCCGCGATAACGCCGCCCGCAAGATTATCGCCGCAGCCGGTAGTGTCTCCCCGGCGTTCCGGATAAGCCGCCAAATCCTGGTTTATTTTTTCCGAAACCGGCAGGGCCTGGAGGGGCAGGGGCGCGAACAACCCCTTCTTCCCTGCGGCCAGGATTACCGGGCGGGCGCCGTCGGTGATAATTACCGCGCCTGTACCGCGGCCCAGAAACCAGGAGGCCGCCTCTTCCGTCGAGGAACAGCCGGAAGTCCTGAGCGCTTCTTCCCTGTCGGCTATCAGGAGATCGATGAGGGGATAGGCGTCGTCGTTGACGCCGAGTTTCCACTTTCCCCCCGGCGCGGTATTTTCGCCCCGGAAATCGTAGACCAGGTTCACTACGGTCGCGGCCCCGTGTCCCGCAGACTGTTCCAGAAGCGGCGATCTAAGGCTGTCGTGCAGAAGCGGCGTAAGGCCGGTCCCGCCAAAGGCGATAATGTCCGCGTTGTAAAAATCTTCTTCCGGAAAATCCGGCGCGGATTTTGAGAGGTCTTCCGCCGCCAAATTCGCCGCGGCCCCAAGCAGGTTGATAAAAGTGCGCTCCCCGTGGCCGCCGTCGTAATTCGGGTCCGAAAGCACGTCGGTACGCGGCGTAGCGCCCTCTTTGCCGATGAGCCGGAATGACGCGAAGGGAAGGGAGGCAAGCGCCTTTTCCACCAGGGCGGCCGAGGAATCGCCGCCCCGCACGCCGAAAAAAGAAACCCGGTGTTCCCGGCCAAGCATCTGGGCCGCGTGCGCCAGCGACACAACCGACGGCCCCCCCAGATTGTAGGAAGTGCAGGGCCTGCGCCCGGTAAGCTCCCCCAGGGCTTCTTCGTAGGGCTTTCCCATGAAGCGCTCAAAATCTTCGGCAAATACCAGCTTGCCCGGGGTAAGCCCCCCGTCCCCCGCGGTACGCGAGCGGGCCGCTTTGAAGGCAAGGCTTGAAAAATCCTCGTTCGCGTATAAAAAATCTATCAGGCAGCACCCGGTTCCATGAATAACCACGGAAATATTCTAAAACGGGCTTTCGGGTCCTGTCAAGTACAAATACAATCCTTTTTACCCGGCCGGGAGGGAGGCAAAGCACCCGGGAACGGTTATTCGAAAGTCTGGTTTAATACCCCGCGGCTTGCCGCACGGAGGCTCATTAAATATGTATGTCCGAAAACGGCCGGACATGGATAGAAGAGGTGGTATAATGAAGAACCCAGGAGTAAGCTCCGGGATATGGACCATCGTTTCCAATCAGGGTAAGCCGAGACAAGGAGGCGAAAAGATGTTGGCAATCGATAGTACCGGCCTATATGCGGCGTACCAGGCAAAAGACGCCCGTTTTGACGGCCGTTTCTTTGTCGGCAATTCGTCCACAGGAATATACTGCCGCCCGGTGTGCAAGGCGCGGCAATCCAAAAAAGAGAATTGCGCCTTTTATGCTACGGCGGCGGAGGCCGAACAAGCCGGATACCGCCCGTGTCTTTTGTGCAGGCCGGAACTTGCGCCGGGTTCATCAATAATTGACGCTACCGCTACGCTGGCCCATAGAGCCGCGAGAATGTTAGAGGAAAACTGTTCGAGCGGGCAAAGTTTAGACGAGCTTGCCGGACGGCTTGGCTATACAGGCCGGCATTTGCGCCGCGCGTTTACATCGGAATACAATGTGTCGCCGGTGCGGTACCTTCAAACATGCAGGCTGCTCCTTGCCAAAAACCTGCTTACGGACACAAAGCTGCCTGTGCTGGAAGTCGCTATGGCCGCGGGATTTGGCAGCTTGCGCCGCTTCAACGACCTTTTCAAAAAGCACTATGACCTTTCGCCCGCTGCTCTGCGGAAAAGGGTTTCAGAAGAAAAAAAGCATGATAGCAGCATAACTTTGGCTATGGGTTACCGCCCGCCTTACCGCTGGAAAGAAATACTGAACTTCCTTGCCGGGCGCGCAATTTCCGGGGTTGAAGCGGTAAAAAATGATGAATATTTTCGTACTGTACATTTACTAAACACAGGCCAAAATCATGTATATGGCTGGGTAAAGGTAGGCCATAAGCCCCAAAAGAACGCTTTGACCGTTACGGCGAGCGAAACACTATTGCCGGCGCTTTCGCAGGTATTGGCAAAGGTACGTCGCCTGTTCGACTTGTACTGCGATCCGGACGCGGTATATGAAACGCTTGCGCCGATGAACGATATTCGTCCCGGCCTTTGTGTCTTGGGAACCCGTCTGCCCGGCAGCTTTAATGCCTTTGAAATGGCGGTCAGGGCGGTGTTAGGGCAGCAAATTACGATAAAAGCGGCAGGCACGTTAGCCGCAAGGCTTGTTGATACTTACGGCACGCCTATCCAAACCGGGATAGAAGGCTTAACTCATGTTTTCCCCTCGCCCGAAGATATACTTGCGTTAGATGGCCCGATTGAAAACCATCTTGGTCCGCTGGGTATTACCGCGGCGCGGGCAAGGGCTATCCATGAATTGGCAAAGGCGTTAGTACAAGGTAAAATTAGCTTTGGTCTTTGCGCCCGGCCGGAAACAGAAATAAAAAAGCTGCTGGCTATACCGGGCATTGGAAACTGGACGGCACAGTACATTGCTATGCGTACAATGGAATGGCCTGACGCTTTCCTTGAAACGGATGCCGGCGTAAAAAAGGCGCTTGAACCATATACGCCAAAAGAACTGCTTGAAATGGCAAAAGCATGGCGGCCGTGGCGCAGTTACGCTACGATAAACCTTTGGAATTCGCTGTGATCCCGGAAATCAGGAGGACTAAAAATGTACTATTCAACAACTTATCTGTCGCCCGTCGGCTTAATTACGCTGGCATGTGACGGTGACAAGCTCGCCGGCTTATGGCTGGAGGGCCAGAAGTATCACAGCGCCACCATATCCGGACCAATGATAAAAAAGGACGATATACCGGTTTTCGATGCCGCGAAAAACTGGCTGGATAGGTATTTTGCCGGGGGAAAGCCCGGCATTTCCGAATTGCCGTTAGCTCCCGCCGGCGGCGAATTCCGCCAAGGGGTATGGGGTATCTTATGTAAAATTCCATACGGCGGGCTTATCACCTACGGCGATATTGCAAAGAAAATGGCTGTAAAAATGAACAAAAAAACTATGTCCAGCCAGGCGGTGGGCGGGGCTGTCGGGCACAACCCTATTTCTATCATAATTCCCTGCCACCGGGTTGTAGGGTCCAACGGCAGCCTGACGGGATATGCCGGGGGCGTTGCCGTAAAGACAAAGCTGCTTGAATTGGAGGGCGTTGACCTGTCCCCCCTGTTTACGCCCCAAAAAGGTACCGCGCTCTAAAGAGCGTAGATTAGGGGGACGCGGCCCGTGTCCTCGCCGTTTCCGCGCGGACCGTGGTACGCATTAGATACGCAGGCGCTCGACGTGGTGGTAGGCTTCGGACCTCAGGGCCTTTACCGAATCGTCGGTAAGGTAGTCGTCAAAGGGCATCATACGGTCGATACAGCCGCCAGGGCCGGATTCCTGGGGCAGGATTTCGATGACGCGGTTAGATACGGAATTTACGAATTCGTGATCGTGGGAATTGAAGAGGATCACCCCGGGAAAGGCGATGAGCCCTTCGTTTAACGCGGTGATGGCCTCCAGATCCAGGTGATTCGTGGGTTCGTCAAAGATAAGGATATTCGCGCCGGAAAGCATCATCTTGGCAAGCATGCAGCGCACCTTTTCCCCGCCGGAAAGCACGTTTACCGGCTTGAGCGCCTCGTCGCCCGAAAAGAGCATACGGCCCAGGAAGCTGCGTATGTAGGTTTCGTCCTGGTCCGGGGAGTACTGGCTGAGCCAGTCCGCGATCGACATGCCGGAGTTAAAAAACGCGCTGTTTTCCTTGGGGAAGTACGAAAAGCTCGTGGTCTGGCCCCAGTAGAAATCGCCTGCGGAAGCCTTTGCCGCGCCGGAAATTATATCGAAAAGCGCTGACTTCGAGGCGTGCTGGGGGCCCACAAAAGCTATCTTGTCCGTCTTGTTTACCATAAGGGAAAAATCCCGCAGCAGCGCTGTTTCCCCGGCGGGGTACGACAGTTTTTCTATCCTGAGCACATTGTTCCCGATCTCCCGGTCCGGCTTGAAACCCGCGTAGGGGAATTTCCTGCTTGTAACCGCGACCCCGTCCAGGTCGAGCTTTTCCAGCACCTTTTTCCGGCTTGTGGCCTGGCGGCTTTTGCTGGCATTGCTGGAAAAACGCTGGATAAACTCGCGCAGTTCCCGCGCCTTTTCCTCGTTCCTCTTCTGCTGGTCCCTGGCCTGCCTCTGGAGTATCTGGCTCATCTGGTACCAGAAATCGTAGTTCCCGCTGTAAAGGCTTATCCTCCCAAAGTCGATGTCGCAGATGTGGGTACAAACCGTGTTGAGGAAATGCCGGTCGTGCGAGACCACGATTACCGTGTTGGGAAAGTCCATGAGGAAATCTTCCAGCCAGGCGATGGATTCCAGGTCAAGGCCGTTCGTCGGCTCGTCGAGGAGCAGTATCTCGGGGCTGCCGAACAGGGCCTGGGCCAAAAGCACCCGCACTTTTTTGGATTCGTCCAGTTCCGACATAAGCCTGTTGTGATCCGCCTCTTCAAGGCCAAGCCCGGAAAGCAAAAGCCCGGCCTGGGCCTCGGCCTCCCAGCCGCCCATTTCGGCAAAGTCCGCCTCAAGCTCGCTGGCCCTCATGCCATCTTCTTCGGAAAAGTCCTCTTTGGCGTAGACGGCCTCCCGTTCTTTTTGCACGGCGTAGAGTTTCGGGTGGCCCATAACCACCGTTTCCAGGACCGGGTATTTTTCAAAGGCGAAATGGTCCTGCCTGAGAACCGCGATACGCTCCCCGCCCGTGACCGAGACTTCCCCCCGGTCATGCTCGGTTTCCCCGGCGAGTATCTTGAGAAAAGTGGATTTTCCCGCCCCGTTCGCGCCGATAATGCCGTAGCAGTTTCCGGGGGTGAATTTTACGCTGACATCTTTAAAAAGGGTGCGCTCGCCGTAGGCAAGGCTTACATCGGTAACGGTGATCAAAAACAGGGCTCCTGGGTCTCACTATAGCAAAAAAAACGCCGGCTGTCGAGGCGGCAAATGAGCGATGAACAGGCATTGGATGGCTTTGCCAACTGCCAATATCCGGCCAACCATGAAAATACGGGTTTTCCCAAAAATGGGAGTATCCCGCGCAAGGGATAGCAGGGGCGCGAAGCGGCCGCGCCGCAGGCGGGGCCGGAGCGGACACGCGGAGCCCCGGATAGCCCGGTTTTTTGCGGCCGGCCGCAAAAAATGCGCCCGAATTCTGAATCATGACCCGCAATCTTAGTTGTACCCGCCTGCCGCTGCCATTCGGACGGGCGATCAGAACTAGCAGTTTGTTGCGCTTCAGCGCAAAATCGTATAAAAATTCACTTTTGTGAATTTTTATACCATGCAAACTGCCAAAGCAGCCCCGATAATCGGGATTTTTTGCATGAATATGCAAAAAATCCACAAGTGCAACAGGCTGCTAGGCGAGTTCGGGGATGGCGGACAGGACGGCGTCGTCGATTTTGCGGCCGCCGGCGCTGAGGCCGAGCTTCCGGCCGGGGCGGGTTTCGCCGTGAAAATCGCTCCCCCAGGTGATGCGCAGCCCCAGCTCTTTGCCCAGGGCTTCGAGCCGCCTGCAGGCGCGGGGCTTGGCGGTGGGGTGCCAGGCTTCGATACCGCCCAAACCCTGGCCCGCGAGTTCCTGTATCAGGGCGGGGAGCCGGCCCCACGCTACGTAAAGGGAAAGGGGGTGGGCAAGTACCGCCAGCGCGCCGGATTCCTTAATGAGCGACAGGGCCCGGGCAAAACGGAGCCCTTCTTTGGGGAAGTAGAAAGGCCGGCCCTTGCCCAAAAAGCGGAAAAATGCCTGGTCCCTGTTTTTTACTATTCCGCGGCTTACCAGAATATCCGCGATATGGGGCCGGCCGGCCGAGCCGCCGCCCGCAAAAGATATTAACTCGTCGTAATCTATCCTGACATCCAGTTCTTCCAGCTTTTCCAGTATTTTCCTGTTCCGGTTTTCCCTGGAACGCGCCAGATAAGCTACCGCGTCAAGAAAGGCCGGGGTCGGCCGCGTAATACCCAGCCCCAAAAGGTGAAATTCCCCCGGGGGGACCACGGACATGCTGCCCTTGTCGCAGCTTATCTCGAATTCAATCCCCGGAATAAAGCGGATATTCAGCTTCTTTGCCTCCTCGGCGGCTTCTTCGAGCCCCCCGACGGTGTCGTGATCGGTCAGGGCAATGGCGCTCAGGCCCCGTTCCATGGCGGCGCGGATAAGGGCGGCCGGGCTTAGGGAGCCGTCGGAGGCGGTGGAATGGGTGTGCAGATCGATCACCGCCGCCCGTCCCCCCGGGCAAAGGGCCGGCCCGCCATCTGATGTACGGAAATTATAACCATAACACGGAGTTTACATTATTTTCTATCTTTGATCAGGCGGGCGGGTAAGCGCCCGGCTCTGCCCGGCTGCCCGGCGTCTTTTACGGCCCCCCGGCCTTCGGGGGAGTGTATTCCGGCTCCGGGGGAGTTCCCCCGCTCTTCGGGGGAACGTATTCTGACTCCGGGGGAATGTATTCCGGCTCCGCGGGAATGTACGCAGCCTTCCTGTACATGTACGCAGCCTCCCCGTACATGTACGCGGCTTTCCCGTACAGGTACGCAGCCTTCGCGGGAATGTACGCGGCCTTTGCGGGAATGTACGCGGCCTTCCCGTACATGTACGCGGCCTTTCCGTACAGGTACGCGGGAAGCGCCGGAAAAAGGCGCTTGCGGCGGAAGATGGCCATGAACCCCGCGAACCCCCGCTCCGGCATCTTCATTGGAAGACCGGGTCCATACCCCGGAGCTTGCCGCGCTTAATCCGGTATGGTTATCCCGAAATGGGTGTTTACAAAAGGGCAAATTTGCCGATACTCTTATATTAAAGGGAAATTGGCGGGGATTTGAATGCCGAAAACACTGCAATACCAGCCGAAGTCGGTTATCTATTTTCAGGGCGACAGCGCGGACAAGATATTCCTTCTGCAAAAGGGGCTGGTAAACATCAGCTACCAGGATATTGAAACCGGCCAGGATATCCGCGAGCCGGTACAGGCCGGGGAATTTTTCGGGGTAAAGTCGGCCCTGGGCAAGTACCCCCGGGAAGAAACCGCCCTGGTTATGAACGAAAGCACGCTTATGGCCTTTACCGTACCGGAATTTGAACAGATGGCCTCCGTCAATACCCGTATCGTTTTCAAGATGCTCAAGGTATTTTCAACCCAGATGCGGCGGGTCCATAAACAGCTGTCCGGCCTGACGGAATCCGGCGCGCAGAATCCCGAAATAGGGCTCTTCACGCTGGGCGAGTATTATATTAAAAACAAGCGTTTTTCCGAGGCCCGCTATGCCTGTTCCCGGTACCTTACCTATTACCCCGCGGGCAAATTTACCGACAGGGCTTCCAAATACCTTGAAGCCGCGGAAATCTACCTGAAAAAGTACGGCAAGGCCCCGCCGCCTGCGGGGCCGTCCGCGGCGGCGGGCGGCAGGCAGGCTTACGACGACGCCTTAAGCCTCTTTTCCCAAAACAAGTACCCGGAGGCATTTGCCGCCTTTAAAAAAATCGCGGCGGCCGCTTCCGATCCCGGGTACGCGTCCAAGAGTCTTTTCGATATGGGCCGCTGTATTTTCGCCATGGGAAGATACGAAGAGTGTATCAGGCACTATACCCAGATCCTGGCCAAGTATCCCAAACATCCTGATATGGGGGATATACTGTTTTTTATGGGCCGCTGTTATGAAAAACTAAAACAGAAGAACCAGGCGCTGTTGTTTTACCGGAAGATCATAGCCCTTGCCGGAAGCGGCGATTCGGGCGCCAGGGCAAAGGCGGAAAAAGCCCTTGCGGAGCTGGAGGTTTAGGATGGCGGCCATGAATCTGGACGCGTTCAGCCGTTTCGCCCGGGACTTCGCGCCCGGCGAGATAATTTTTTCCGAATACGAACCGGGCGATACTTTTTATATGATCCAGACGGGCCGGGTAGAATTGGTAAAAATGTTCGGGCAAGTA
Source organism: Spirochaetaceae bacterium (assembly GCA_031267955.1). GTDB lineage: Bacteria > Spirochaetota > Spirochaetia > Treponematales > Breznakiellaceae > JAIRRR01. The sequence goes on from JAIRYB010000158.1 coordinate 17,918, forward strand.
GAAAAAATACTGGATATTATTGGCCCTTCGGAAATGTTCGGGGAAATGGCAATTCTTGAAAGCGCGCCCCGGTCGGCCACGGCCATTGCCCTGGACGCAGTAAAAGTACTGGAATTCAACCACAAGAATTTCGAAATCCTGATAATGGGGAATCCCCAAATCGCCCTTCGGCTTCTCAAGATATTCGCAAAACGGATATACGATTCCAAGCGGCGCTTTATGATCCTGACCCTCCCCGACCCGCAGGCGAAGATTGCCGACGTATTCCTTATGCTGGACGAAACTACCCCGGATTTGGAGCGATGGAACGAAAGCCGGGAATTCAAAACCACGGTGGACGACATTGCCCGCTGGGCCGGAATGAACATTGCCCAGGCAAAGGAAATTATCAGCCATTTTGTCACCCAGCACCGGATGGAAATTTTCTCCGACAGGATAATAGTAAAAAACATCAACGATTTTTCCCGGTTTGTAAGCTCCCAGCGCAAAAAATAGGGCCAGGGCGGTTTTGGTTTTTTGCGGATTTTACTTTTTTGCGGAACGGAACAGCCCGGCAGTATTCCCGGGGCTTTACAAAACGCCCCGCAAATGGGATACTGCGGAGGTGTCAGACTTCTTCAAGGATAAAAACAGCGGCGGCAAGGAGAACCCCGGGGGCCCGCAGACGGGCCGGGAACAATCCGCGCCGGATATTGGCGCGGCGGCAAGGCTGGGGACCGAAAGTATAGGGAAACTGCTCCTGAGTTTTTCAATTCCGGCTATAAGCGGGATGCTGGTAAACGCCCTCTACAATGTTGTGGACCGGGTGTTTGTCGGGCGCGGGGTAAACGAACTCGCGCTGGCCGGGCTTTCCCTGGTAATGCCCCTCATGACCATCAGCATGGCGTTCGCGATGCTGTTCGGCGTAGGTTCCGCCAACCTTATCTCCATGCGCCTGGGGCAGGGAAAGCGGAAGGACGCGGAAAACGCGCTGAACCACTGTTTCTGGCTTCTGGCAATAGCGGGCATACTGATCATGCTCGCGGAACTTGTCTTTCTGGATTTTATTCTGTCGCTGCTGGGGGCCCAGGAGGGGAGCGTCGCCCTTGGTTATGCGCGAAGGTACTACCGCATTATCCTTTACGGCAACGCGTTCATGATGGTAGGATTCGGTTTCTCCCACTGTACCAGGGCTCAGGGTTTCCCCGTCGCGTCCATGATCAGCATGTTCATCGGCGCGGGGATGAACATAATTCTGGACCCGCTGTTCATCTTTGTTTTTGGCTGGGAAGTCGAAGGGGCGGCCATAGCGACTATTATCTCCCAGCTCGCCTCGGCGGTCTGGCTTTTGGTTTTCAGCTCCGGGAAGAAGGCGGCGATCAGGCTGCGTTTCAGGGAGCTCAAGCCTTCAATACAAATAACATTGCAGATCATGGCTTTCGGCTCGGCTCAGTTCCTGCTGCAATTTGTCATGTCGGGAGTCCAGCTTCTCTACAATACAAGCATGGGCTGGTACGGCGCGGAAGGCCTCGGGGTCGGCAACGGCGGGGATATCGCCCTGTCCGGCCTCAATATAGCCGGCTCCATCATGATGCTAATCCTGATGCCCATATTCGGCATCAACCAGGGCGCCCAGCCTATTCTGGGCTACAACTACGGCGCGAAAAAATTCAAGCGGGTACGCAAAGCCTACCTGGGCGCGGTCGGGGCCGCCACCATTGTCTGTACCGCGGGCTTTATCGCCGTCCAGATTTTCCCGCGCTTCATGGTCGGTATCTTTGCCCCGGAAGGCAGTGACGCGCTGCTGCAATTTACCCCGACGGCGATCCGGATACAGATGCTCATGCTCCCCCTCGCGGGATTCCAGATCGTGTCCAGCAATGTCTTTGTTGTTACCGGCCGGCCCAGGACATCCATTTTCCTGTCTTTGCTGCGCCAGTGCATCGCGCTTATTCCCTGTATACTTATCTTCGGCCGCGTCTGGGGCCTCTACGGGGTGGTAGCTTCCGCCCCGGTCGCGGACGGCTTTTCCTCTATACTAACGGGAATACTGATATTCTTTGAACTGAAAAAACTCCGCACCGCAAGCTGACATCCCGCGCGGCGCGGCTACTGTTCGGCCTGCTGCCATTCATAGAGAAAGCGCAGGGCGTACTGCTGTATGCCGCCGAAATAGGCGTCAATAAATGAAACTATATCTTTCCCCGTATAGCGGTAATGCCAGCTTTCCCAGCGGTATCCGGTAACGGGCTCATAGCCGTCGGGAAAGGAAAGGGACCAGCCGAAACGGCCGGCATTGGCCAATACCCACTCCCCTTCCATAGTGGCGGCAAAGCTGTCGTCGATTGGGGCGAAGTCCAGCGTCAGCCCTGTCTGGTGCTGGCTGTGGCCCGGGCGGGCGGATTCGCGGTCGGCGGCTTCCTGTCCCAGTTCCCCGACAATGCGGCTGTAGACTCCCGTCTGGTAATCGTAGGAACGGTAGGTAGACCCTACGGTGAGTATGACGCCCTCGGCCTTCGCGGCGGCGGCCATTTCTTCCAGGGCGTCCGCGGCGGGCCTGCGGAGCAGGAGGCCGTTGCGGCTTATGCGGTAGGAGTCGCCGCCCTCAATGCCGGCAAGCGAGACCAGGTCGTCCGGGGCATAGCCCGGGGGCAGGGGGTGGCCCTTGTCAACCAGGGCGTAAAGGAAAGGATCGCCCGACATGCACGTCAGAATATCCAGAATAAACGAAGGGCCTTCCAGCGCCGCGTCCATTACCTTAAGGGCCATATCGTCGGGAATTTCCGCCGCGCTCAGTATACGGTCAAGAAATTCATCGAAAATAACATCGGTATCGCGCTCGGCAAGGAATTGCCCCATTTCGTCATACGCGCTCTGCATCTCCGCGAATTCGGGAGGGAGGCCGGCAAACGCCTCCCGCCTCTCGCAAGAATTTAAAAGCGCCCCGAGCGGGACAAGGAAAAGGAAAAAAATGAAGGAAGCCGGCGCTTTGGTTCCGGAACCGTTAAAAATACGCATACTCTCTTATCGGCGGTTAATGGCGGCATAAAGATTCTCCTCGGCAAAAAGCGCGGCAAGCTCCTGGGCCATGGCGCGGGTGAAGTACAGGGTGACCTGGGCGGAGTTGTTCTTGGGATTAACGTAGGTATCCTTCGCCTCGTTCTGGGTGACGGTAAAGTAGGGGCTGCGGTCCTTAAAGAGATAGCCGAAATCCAGGCGCGACTGGCCCCTGGACCGGTTGGAAAAGCCCAGCGCCCACCAGTATATCTGTATCTCGGATTTTCCGTAAACATTGCGCTTGCCGGAACTCATAAAACCCCTGGGCAGATTGCGGGCCTCGTAGTCAATTTCGTATTGGGCAAAGGTCTTGATAAAGGTTTCCCGGGCCCTGGCCGTCCAGTACTGCCGGTTATGGACCGCGCCGGCGGACTGGAATTCCAGCGTGACTATATCGTTCGCGCTGTCGTAAACGGCGGCGGCGTCCTCCTTGCTGACCGCCGAGGAAAACATCTTGGTAATACCCACGTCAACGTTTCCCAGGGCGACAGAGCCGGCGCCGGAATCATCCGCCAGAAAGCCGTCGTTTTCGTCAAAGGAGACAGTTTTATTGGAAGCGCACGA
>JAIRYB010000178.1 GCA_031267955.1 Spirochaetaceae bacterium
CTTACGGTTTCTCCCGGTTCCGGGGTTCAGAATCCGGGTACCTACCGGGGCGTGATAGAAAAAATACCGTTCTTCAGGGAACTGGGCATTACCAGCCTGGAATTCCTCCCCATCCAGGAATTCAACGAACGGGAAATTCCCCGGATCAACCCCCGGACCGGAAAACAGTTATTGAATTACTGGGGTTATTCCACAGTGGCTTTTTTCGCGCCCAAAGGATCATACGCGCGGGATTCCGAACACGGCGGGCAGGTGCGGGAATTCAAGGAAATGGTAAGGGAACTGCACAAGGCGGGGATCGAGGTGATTCTGGATATTGTGTTTAACCATACCGCCGAGGGAAACGAAATGGGGCCGACTTTTTCCTTCAGAGGGCTGGACAACAGTATTTACTATATGCTGGACGAAAACAAGCGGTATTACAAAAACTACTCAGGCTGCGGTAATACGGTAAACTGCAACCACCCTGTGGTACGCAGCTTTATCGTGGACTGCCTGCGCTACTGGGTAATGGAAATGCACATAGACGGCTTCCGCTTTGACCTGGGATCGATACTCGGCCGGGACCAGCAGGGCAGGCTGATGGAAAATCCGCCGATGCTGGAACGGATAGCCGAAGACCCGATCCTGCGGCATACCAAGATCATAGCGGAAGCCTGGGACGCGGGCGGCGCTTACCAGGTCGGCTGGTTCCCCGGAGGCCGCTGGGCGGAATGGAACGACCGTTACCGCGACGAAATACGCCGTTACTGGCGGGGGGATCCCGGCGAGACGCGGCATCTGGCAACGCGGCTTTCGGGAAGTTCCGACCTGTACCTGAGGGACGGGAGAAAGCCCTTCCATTCCATCAATTTTATCACAAGCCACGACGGCTTTACGCTGAAAGACCTGGTTACCTACAGCTGCAAACACAACGAGGAAAACGGCGAGGAAAACCGGGACGGTTCCGATAACAACAACAGCGCCAACTGCGGTTTCGAAGGGCCTTCGGAAAATCCCCTGATAGAAAAAACGCGCATCAGGCAGCTAAAAAATTTCTTCGCCACTTTGCTGATCTCCCAGGGAACGCCGATGCTGCTCGGCGGAGACGAAATAGGGCGGACCCAGAAAGGAAACAACAACGCCTACTGCCAGGATAACGATATTTCCTGGTACGACTGGTCCCTGCTGGAAAAGAACAAGGAGCTTTTCCGTTTTGTAAAGGAGATGATCGCTTTCCGCCTGCGCCACCCGGCTTTCCTGCGCCCGGAATTCTACTCGGGCCGGGACGGCAATTACAACGCCATTCCGGACATTGCCTGGTACGGTGAAAACGGGGAGAATCCGAATTGGGAAGAAAGCGCAAGATGCCTTGCCCTGCGCATAGACGGCAGCAGGGCGGAAATACTGTCGGACAAGGACGATAATGATTTTTTCATCATGTTCAACAGCGGCACCACGCCGGTCGATTTTAAAGTCTGCGATTCCCCGGAAGGGAAAACCTGGCATCTTGCCATGGACACAAACGTCCCCTCCCCGGACGACATACCGGGTCCGGGAAATGAAAGGCCTATTTTCTTTCCGAACAGTTATTCTGTCGCGCCTCAAAGCATGGTAATCCTCATTTCAAAACCCGTATAGGCGTACTATAATAATATTATGGACGAAACCAGTTTTATTCTGGGCGTGGACCTGGACGGCGTAGTCGGGGATTTTTACAGCGCCATGAGGCAGATAGCCGCGGACTGGCTCAACCGGCCCGCGGAATCGCTCAGTGAAGAAGTGGGCTTCGGGCTTGAAGAGTGGGGCCTTGCCGAATACGGCGGCTACGAAAGGCTGCACCGTTTCGCAGTAACCCAGCGGAATCTCTTCGGGGCGATGAAGCCGATCAAGGACGCTCCGGCAACCCTGCGGAAACTTTCCGCCCGGGGAATCAGAATCCGCATCATCACCCACCGCCTTTTTCTGAAACACTTTCACAAGCTCTCGATAACCCAGACAGTGGACTGGCTCGACAGCTGGGATGTCCCCTATTGGGATCTCTGTTTTATGGCGGACAAGGGAGCCGTAGGCGCCCATGTGTACATCGACGACGCGCCAGCCAACGTAACAAGGCTCAGGGAACAGGGCTGCAGAACCATAGTGTTCACCAATTCTACCAACCGCGATCTGCCCGCCCCCCGCGCCGACAACTGGCAGGAAGCCGAAAGGCTCGTAATGGAAGCCCATGAAGAGTGGACCACCGGCACCCTGGATCTGTTCGGCGCCGCCGGATACCGGAACTGATGCGCTTTCCCGTTCAGAGGGGGGCCTGTTACCGTATGGCGGGTCCGGTACGCGAAAGGCCGCCGTCCGGCCCCCCTGCGCTCCAGCCTTGCTCCGCCTTTTCGCGGAGCTTTGCCAGGATAAACTGTAAAGCAGTTTGCCGCAAAGCTCCCAAGAAATCTGCGGAGGGCCTGCGGCCCGGAGCAAGTCTTACGCTACCCCCCCGCTATGCCTGATATACTCCTTGCCACAATCAACGCCAAGTGGATACACCCCTCCCTGGCCCTGCGGCTTCTCAAGGCCAATCTGGAATCTCTTGAGGAACGGGCCGAAATTAT
>JAIRYB010000185.1 GCA_031267955.1 Spirochaetaceae bacterium
TTTATCCGGAACCGATTCTCCTTTTCGCTTTAAATTCGATGGTTAAGAAAAGCGGCTCCCTCTGATGATATATGATTCCTAACCCGCGGTTTTAAACGCGATTTTTAAAAATTGGATTATTTAACTAAAAGTGTAACATATCTTCCTTAAAGATTATACCCCCTCATTCGAAATATTTTCAGTTTCTTTCGTAAATTCTTTAAAAAACAAGCCCCCGGCGCTTGCCGCGCCTTACGTGTAAATCCTCAAAAAATCACCGAATAGGCGATTTTTTACCCTGCAAACTGCGTAAGGAGCCCTTTTATCGTGGTTTTTGCGGCACGAAGCGGCGCAAAAACCTACAAGTGCAACAGGCTCCTAGCGCCCGATAATAGCCGCCAGAGCCGCCGCTGTAAGGCCCAGCTCTTCGGCGACTTTCGCGGCCGGACCGGATTCGCCGAAGCGTTCCACCGAGAGGATGTCTTCCCGCCTGGCCCAGTGTTCCCAGCCCTGGCGGACGCCCGCCTCGGCAACTACCACCCGGACGCCCGGCGGCACGACCGCTTCCTGCGCGGCCTTATCCTGGCTTTCGAAAAGTTCCCGGCTTACCACGGAAACAACCTGTACTTTTTTGCCGCTCAGGGCCGCCGCCTCAAGGGCCAGGGCCACTTCGGAACCGGTAGCCAGGACCACCGCATCGGGCTTTTCTGCCTTTTTAACAATGTACGCGCCGGTCCTGAATGTACGCTTCCAGTCCGGATCATCCTTGGGGTATACGGCAAGGTTCTGCCGGGTCAGGGCCAGCGCCGTGGGGCCGTCCTGCCGTTCCAGGGCAAAGGCCCAGGCTTCGGCTGTTTCCTCGGGATCGCCGGGGCGCAGCACCCGGGTATTGGGGATAGCCCGCAGACTCGCCAGGTGTTCCACAGGCTGATGGGTAGGCCCGTCTTCGCCTACAAAGATCGAGTCGTGGGTGAACACGTAAACCACCGGCTGTTTCATCAGCGCGGAAAGCCGCAGGGCCGGGCGCAGGTAGTCGGCAAAGGCCATAAAGGTAGCGCAGAACGCCCGCAGCCCGCCGTGGAGCTGGATACCGTTGGAAATGGCGGCCATGGCAAATTCCCGGATGCCGTAGTGGATATAGCGCCCGGCCCTATTGGCGGGGGTGTAGGTCCCGGCATCGGCGGGAAGCCCGACCGCGTTCGGCCCCTTAAGATCGGCCGAACCGCCCACAAGGTTCAGGTTCGCCGCAGCCAGGGCCTGGAGCGCCTTGTTCCCCGCCGTCCGGGTGGCAAGCTTGTCGCCCGGCGCGAAAACGGGCAGAGCCGCCGCGGCCGGTTTGCCGCGGTAAAAGGCGTCCCATTCCCCGCGCTTTTCCGGGTTTTCCTTTGACCATGCGTCAAATTCGGCCTCCCAGGTTTTCCGGGCCGCGGACCACTCCTTCCGCTTTGCCGCGAAATAAGCGGCCGCTTCCGGCGCCGTGTAAAATTCCCCGGCCTCGCCCGCGGGAATCCCCAGGGCGGCCTTGGCCGCGGCAACTTCTTCCGGCCCCAGGGGCGCGCCGTGTATATCCGCGGTATTCTGCTTTTTCGGCGACCCTTTCCCGATAATCGAGGCAAGGATGATAAGGCTCGGTTTTCCGGTTTCCGCCTTCGCCTGGGCTGTAAGTTTTGCCATCTCTTCAAAGTCGTACATGGAACCCCTGAGCACCTGCCAGCCGTAAGCTTCGTAGCGTTTGGCAACGTCTTCGGTAAAGGCAAGATCGGTACTCCCGTCGATGGTAATCTTGTTGGAATCGTAGTACACAATCAGTTTCCCCAGGCCAAGATAGCCCGCCAGGGAACTCGCCTCCGAGGAGACCCCCTCCTGGAGGCATCCGTCCCCCGCAAGCGCGTAGGTGTAATGGTCCACGATTCTGCGTTTTTCCGTGTTGAAACGCGCTGCGAGCATGGTTTCCGCGATCGCCATCCCCGCTGCCATGGCGATCCCCTGGCCCAGAGGGCCCGATGTCGCCTCGATCCCCCGGATCAGCCCGTACTCGGGGTGGCCCGCGCATTTTGAACCGAGCTGCCTGAAATTTTTTATCTCGTCCGGAGAGGCGTCCTGGTAACCCGCCATGCAGAGCAGGGAGTAGAGGAACATCGATCCGTGCCCGGCTGAAAGCACAAAGCGATCCCGGTCGGGCCATTCGGGATTTTCGCTGTCCTGTTTTAAAAGCTCCCCGTATAAATACGCCCCCAGCTCCGCCGCCCCCAGGGGCAGCCCCGGATGGCCCGAATTCGCCTTCTGAATCGCGTCCATCGTCAAGCCCCGCACGCTCAGGGCAATTTTCTCCAGCGCTTTGATGTCCATGTCAATGCCTCCGCATTTAATATTTAATATGATATGGCGCTAATCGATTCGTAATACGCGCCGCAACAGAGTATCGGTTTAAGATAAAGTTTAGCACAACAGGCGGGCCTTGGCAATTGCCGAATCCGGCCGCCCGGGTTTCGCGCCCGCACGGACTCAGCGCCAGGCCTGTTCCGATTCGGCGATAAGGCGGACTATTTTTTCCGGGGGCGCGCGTTCCAGCAAAAGTTTGCGGAAGCCCTCCTGCTGGCAGAAATAGTTTATCCGGGACAGGATGCGCAGATGCGTCTTCGGCGATGCCGAGACGATAAAGATGGCGGAGTGTACCTTTTCCCTGTCCAGGGCGTTCCAGTCGGCCGGCTGTTCGAAAAAGCCGATTGCCACGAACTGGTGCGCGCTGTCCGTTATCAGGGGGTTGCGGGGATGCGGCAGGGCTATGCCCCGGCCAATCGCCGTATTCATCAGGTCCTCCCGTTCCAGCGCCGCCTTGAGAAGCAGTTCCCGGTCAATCGCGGCGTCCGTCTCCGGCGGCAGTTTCAAGCCGGCGATCAGGCTGCCCATCTGTTCCCGCACACCGGACCCGGCCACGCGGTAATATACGCCGCCCCGGCCAAGCAGCGCGGCAAGTGTTTCATCGGTATTATCCATAATTTGTCCCTCCTGAAATTTTAATCCGGGGAAATTTCCGCCAGGCGCCGGTTCAGTTCCGCCATATCAAACGCCGCCGGATCGTACGCTTCCGCGCCGTCCTTTTTCAGGGACGCGAGGAATTTCCTGAATCCCATCGGCCCGTCCAGGGATGCCGGCGGCGGGGCGCCTTCTCCCGCGACGCAGCGTATGGGCGCGGCGGCCCCGCCTCCCGCCGGAAAAACAAGAATCGAATCCCCGTTCGTGCTGAAAAACAGTATCTTTACCGTCCACCTGTTCCCGTATTCGTACAGCAGCTCGTTTACCCCCCGGCCGCGCATATCCTCAAGGCTGCTGCCGGGATAGGGGGCCTTGTCCGCCGGGCCGCGCCGGTTTGTCCCGGCCGATCTGGCTACCGAATAGCGGTACTGCGCCGGCGTGGCCTCGCAGAGCGCGAAATTCGGCGGCCGGGGTTTCCTGGCGCGCGGGGCGGGATTCCCGCCGCCCCCGTACTCCTCCGGGTCTTTGTCCCAGCCGAACAGCATCTGTATTACCCGGTGCAGCGTGGAAAGCTTGCACGAGGCGGGGAGGACAACCCGCCGCCATATATCCGTACCCCCCAGGCTGATCTGGAGTGTTTCGCCGATATTCTGACGGGAAGATACCGGGCTGTCTTTTTTTACCACCGAAAGGTTGTTCCGCCTGAAACTGTCCAGGGCGTCGTCGATTCGTTCTTTAATCTCCTCGTAGGTTTCAATCATGCTGTCCAGGGAATTGTCGATCGTGTCCAATTCCGAATCGTCGGGAAGCTCGTCTATATCAAGGTCTTCCATGACCATGGCGGCATGGCTTTGGATCTGGGAAAGCACGACAAAGGTATGTTTGGGGAACCACGACGAATCCGCCCCGCTTTGGAGGAGCCGGACCGAAAGATCGATTACCGCGGTGTGCAGTTCCCCGACGCGCTGGCGTATAGGCCCCATCGCCTTATCGGTAAAAACATTGTACCCGGCCTTGAATCCCTCCAGGACTTCGCGCACGTATTCCGCCAGTATTTTCTTTGTCATCCGCCTGTCTATTGTACGGGGGACGATTCTCTCAACGATGCGGCCTATATCCGTATCGTTCCTGAAAAGCGCGTCCCGCACGTATGACTGGATGACAAATTCCGAAACAGGCACCCCTGCCTGGCAGAGCAGTTCTTCAATGTAGGTACGGTCGCTCACCGTCTGCGCGCCCTCAAGAGTATCCCTGTCGGGAATTTCCTTTCCCGCGAACCAGAACCGGGTTTCGATACCGTAAGCCGCCGTCTCGATAGTTTCGGTTTTTTCGTAGAGGTATTCTTCAAGCGAATAGGCGGGGACTTCCCGCATCCTCTTGCCCCCGTACCAGTAGGCGTAGGCTATCTGCTCGTCCGTGGAAGAGCCGGGGCCAAGCTGTTCGAATGAATCGCGGAACCCCATTTCGGCGGCCTCGAACCACGCGTAGAGTTCCGCCTGGGACCACTTGTCCTTGTCGATTTTTTTCAGATCGAAAGCGCCGGCTTTCCAGTCCCTGGTACGGACCACAAAACGGTCGCCCGGGACAAACGCGGATTCCCGGTAGACATTGCGCATATCCAGGGTATGGATCGATACTTCCGGCGGGTCTTCGTAGGGATCGCTGTTAAAGGCGTTTTCGTTTTCCGGGTTGTCCCTGGCCACATACTGGGGGGCGTATTCCTCCCCAAGAATGGTGTAGAAAGGATAGAAATCCTCCGGGGGGCCTTCCGTGGTGGTTGCGGGGACAGGTTTCCCCTTCCAGTAAAAACGGAACTCGTGCGGCATAACAGCCGGATTCGCGAACGGCGCGCAGCGGTGCCCCGGTATCAGGATGCCGTTCTGTATTTCCAGGCGGCTCGGGGTAATCGCGAATTCCAGAGGCTCAAAGCAGCCCCGCCTGGAAACCCAGGTATTTTCGCCCAGCTTAAAGGCGATATTCCGCGAGTTGATCAGGGCCGCGATTTCCGCCGCCAGCCGGTTCCCTTTCCGGAAATCCGATTTATGGGGGGCAATCATCCGTATAAAAGACACCGCGCTGTCCAGGGTAAAAGGTTCCGTAACATTTTCGAGAAATTCGTAAAGCGCGTCTTCCTGGCTAGTCGTCATGAATACTCACACTATGCCCGAAAGATCGCTATCTGGCAAGCCGGGGAACCCCGCTCCGTTAACAGTGAGAAGCGAACAATAAGCATTTTTTCCAGCGGTTTGTTGCGCTTCGCGTTTAAATCCTTAAAAAATCGCCGAATAGGCGATTTTTTACCCTGCAAACTGCGTAAGGAACCCTTTCATCGTGGTTTTTGCGGCACGAAGCGGCGCAAAAACCCACAAGCGCAACAGGCTCCCAGGGCATCGGCTTTTACTTTTTTGAATCAGCTATGGGCGCATTTTTGCATGCCCCAGCACGCAAAAACCGGGCTTTCCGCTCCAATTCCTCAGAATTGCTCCGCAATTCTTGCGGGATTTCCGCTGCAATCCCTTGCGCAGAAGAAATATCTGG
>JAIRYB010000213.1 GCA_031267955.1 Spirochaetaceae bacterium
GCGGCAGGCCCCGGCCTCCTCCGGGTCAGTATATTTTCCCCGCTTCCTCAAACAGGGCGCGGATATTCGCGGGAGGCACATCGTCCAGAATAGCTTCGTGGCTGGGGGAGATGATGAGGCCGGTGGGAAACAGTTCCCGCAGTTCCTGTATCTTGCGTTTTACATCTTTCGGCGCGCCATGAACCAGAAGCTGCTGGGTATCCACGCCCCCGCAGAAAGAAACCCGGTTCCCGTAGCGCTCGCGTAAACCGGCCGCGTCCATTCCGGCGGCCAGGGCCTGGATAGGGTGGATAGCGTCCGCGCCGGCTTCGATCATATCGGGAATAGCGTCGGCCACGGAGCCGCAGGAATGATAGATAACTTTGAGGCCGTAGCTGTGGGCCTGGTCCGCCAGGGCGCGGCAGCCGGGAATAACGAAACGGCGTATCAGGGCCGGCGAAACCAAAAGGCCGCGCTGGGTTCCCACATCATCCCCTATTAGGACCGCGTGGAGGCGCCTTCCCTCCTTCCGGGCAGGGCCCCCGGGGCCGCATACAGCTTTATAGAAAACCTCATTGGCCCGGAGGAAAAAATCCACAATTTTGTTATCTACTGCCTCGACAAGTTCGGGGTTGGAAACCATGTTCATCAACGCGGTCTCCATGCCGAAGGAGGCGCAGGTATTTTGGAAATGGGTGGACCAGAGGACCCCGAGAACCGCTTTGCCCTCCGGCGCCTGGTCCACAAGGCGGCGGCATTCTTCCGGATCGATATACTTTTCCGGTTCGGGCCACTTGAAGAAGGCCAGATCTTCCGCCGTTTCGCAGTTTTTGAAACAGCCGTCCGCGGTAAGGGTCCGGTTGGTAATGCGGACCTTTCCGTCCAGATACCAGTCAAAGGCGGAACTAATGGAAGCGGAATATTCCGACTTGTAAGGGATAGCCACGGAATATAAATCGTCCCCCACCGCCAGTTTCAGATCGTGGAGATTATTAACCCCGTACTCGGCAAAGAGTCCCGGCTGGGCCTGGGGGCTGGGAATCCCGAGCCAGGCAGCCGGGCGGTCAACCTGCCGCCGTTCAATAGTAGCGTAAAAGCGTTCAACACTGTTCATATCTTATTCCTGTTAGTAATATCTGCCGATTACCCTGTTTACAATTTTTGCCCACTCCGCCAGGTTTTCCACCCTGTAATTGACGGTGCTGATGTCTTTAAGAACATATTCAAAAGGGGTGTTGTTTGCCCGGCAGACCTCGATGGTTTCGGTTATTTCTTTTTCTATTATATCCGCGTTGATGCTCCCCGCGACAAAAGCGGGATTGGGCTTCCGGGAAAGCACATAATCGCTTCCCATTAATTCGGCCTGGGCGCGGAGATTGGTCCAGGGGCTGGCCCCCATTTTCCGCATATTGGGTATTTTCCTGAGCCAGGGGACAAGCTGGTGCAGCGGCTCGCAGCAGCCATAATAGGAAAGGCCGCACTTTTCCATAAAGGGGCGCAGGTAATGCAGATTGAATTCGTCATTCATGGCGGGGGAAGCGGATACGAAGATCTGGGCGGTCCCGCACCACCATACATCTTTAAGCCGGACCCTGCCGCCGTCATAATCGGAAGCCGGAAGTTCGCCGGTATTGGTGGGCGTACAATTCATGTTGGGAAAGCTGTAGTCCAAAAGGCCCAGGGCTTCCATCTGGGTATAGCGCGACTCGTAAATGGCGTTAAACTTTTCTATAGTTTTGTGGATAAGGGAAGGGTTATCCACCATATCAAGAAGGCAGTTCTGTATTCCGCGGAAACGGACGATGATATCCCAGGGCTGGTAGTAAATGCCGTGGCCCCGCAGTTTTACCGGAAGAATGCCGTCAAGAATTTCCGAGGCCGCTTCCAGATTCGCCGCGTCTTTTTCCGGATAAGCGGTAACTTCCGGCAGTTTCAGGACATCCAGCTTTTCTTCGCTGTCCAGCTGGTCTTCGTAATGGTGGGAAACAATACCGTTTTTGGAATCGGTGGCCCGCGTCTCCTCCAATATATCGATGCCTATACCGGTCTGGGAAAAAGTTTTGTAAATATAATAGGCGTCTTCGGCTATCATGTCCCCCTGGAAATACTTCCACTGGAAGAGCTGCTGCCTGAAGAAATTTTCCATTTCCCCGGCCCATTCGCCCCGGCAACGCGGGGCCAGTTCGCCCGAGCCGCCAAGCTCGTGCCAGGGAATCTGGCCGAACCAGAGAGGCGGGCGGACCTGCCTGAGGCTGTGCATATCTTTGATCCGCTGTATCCGCTCCCTGTTCGCCTCGTCCGCCGCGATTTCCGCGTAACGTTTCCCCAGTTCCCGGAGTATCTGTCTGTCCGCCGGTGAAACAGACGGTATTTCCGCCATATCGTTCGCGGAAAAAGCCGCGAAAGGGCTTGAATTGTTTATCTGCTTCATTACTTTATTCCTCCAGGGCCGCTTCCATCATGGCAGCCACATTTTCCGGCGGGACATTGGGCAGCAGGGTTTCGTGGCTGGCGCAGACAATGTAATTGGGGCCCAGGATCTTTTTTACCCGCCGGACCTCGGCCTTCACTTCGCCGGGCGTGCCGAAGGGCAAAAGCCGCTGGGTGTCGATTCCGCCCATAAAAACAACCTTGCCCTTGTACTTTTCCGCCAGCCCTTCCGCGTCCATGTTTTTTGCCAGGGCCTGTATGGGGTGCAGCACCTCCACGCCCACGGCAATAAGCTGGGGGATAACCCGGTAAATGGAACCGCAGGAATGCATGGTAATATGCAAGCCGTAAGACCGGGCCTGATCGATAAGTTTTTTTATAAAGGGCAGCAGAAATTCCTCAAAGGTTTGGGGAGAAACCAGAAGGTCCATCTGGGAGCCCAGGTCAATCCCGATAAACATGGAATCGATACTTTTTCCGGCTTCCGAAAAAAGCGCCCCGTTGGCCGCAAGGTAAAAATCCGTAAGATGCCCGGTCACCGCCTTGACCAGATCCGGCTCGCCCAGCATCTTAACCATGCAGTTTTCCATGCCGAAAAAATTCCAGGTATTGCTAAAGATACTGCCCCAGGTGCTGCACAGCACCGCCTGGCCCGCTTCCACAGTACGGTCTATTTCCCTGACGGTTTCTGTAAAGTCGCAGTCGTCAACGGTAGGCCAGTGGTAATTGTGTATCGCTTCTATATCCTCGCAGTCCGCGAAAACCGCCTCGCCGTGCATGATGGCGCCGTATCCCTTTCCCGAACTTTGCACGACCGCGTTTTTGCGGGCGGCCATGTTCATGGGATCGAACATGGGGTAATCGGTCCGCCTCCAAAGACGGCAGTCTTCTTCGGGCCGTACATAACGGCAGACGCTTCCCAATTTAAGGCCCAGTTCAAAATCGTCTTTAACGCCGAAATAGGAATGCAGCGCCGGTTTGCTGTCGTCATGGGGAACCCCGTGCCAAAAACCGCAGCGCCCGCTCCGCCTTTCGACTATTTCCCTGAAATGCTCCCTGCCGTTCATGGCTGTCCCCCGCGTTCTAAAGGTTTTGCAATTATTTAATCGGGGGCGGCGGCCCCTGCCGTATAATTACAGTTTTCTTCTAATTTGCCCGGCGCGCTCTTCAAGATCTTCCCGGGACATCAGGCTGTCTTTGGAAAGATCCAGCAAAAAAGGCCCGCCCCATTCAGGCCCGCCCTTGTACTTCGGGACCAGGTGCATGTGCAGATGGGGATAGAGATCGCCGAAGACGGCGTAGTTGATCTTGTCCGGCGAAAAAACTTCCCACAGCGCCTTTGCCGCCCGGGACAGATCCCGCGCCCAGGCGGCCAGTTCGTCGGGGGCCATCATGAACACCTCGCTCTTGTGATCGTTCAAGGCGAGGATACAGCGGCCCCTATAGGTCTGATCCATAGGCAGGAGGAGGACGCTGGTTTCCAGATCGGCGACTTTGACGGAAATATCATCGGCACAGGTACAGTAACGGCAATTAGTATCTTTCATGTGTTCCTCCAGGAGCGTAATATTCTCCGGCTACCCCTTAATGCCGGTATTCATAAGGCCGGTCTTGATATTCGCGTTAAAGGCGATAAAAATAATCAGCAGGGGTATGATGCTGATCACCACCGCGGCGCATACCTCGCCCCAGTATTGGATCAGGTCGGTAACAAAACGGTTCAGCGTCAGGGT
>JAIRYB010000156.1 GCA_031267955.1 Spirochaetaceae bacterium
GAGACCCTGGAGGAAATGTACGAGTGGAACCTCCACCTTATCTACCAGGCCATGGCAAACGTCCCCCTGACCAAAGTAACCGGGGAGGTGAACGATGACCGCTGGCGGAACAAGTGGCTTTATGTCCGGGCTTCCTTCGATTACCCCATAACCTTTTACGCCAGCCCAAATCCTGCTTCGATTTATAAGGATCCCGTTCCCAATGCTGGTACACCGGATTATTCCAAGCTGGATCACAAGGTCCTCCCTTTCCCGGGGCTGACCGCGGGGCTTGAATTCCAATTCCTGAACTGGATGAGCGTGGAAGCGGACTTCCAGATTAACTTTGGGGACCCTTTTTCCAACACCTTTATCCCGGCCATAGCCGTTGAACTCAAATTCCCCCTTAAACCCGCAAAACATTTTATGATCGAACCCTATGGGATAGCCACATTTCCAACTTCTACCACCACGGACACCCTGGAATTCCCCAGGCTGGGAGTCGGGGGCGGCGTCCAGTTCGGCGTCAGGGGCGGGTCCATGGGGGCCTTCTTTGTGGACGTGAACTATGTCCATTACCTTGGGAACGTGGTGACCAGGAACACCGATAGGGATAAGCCCAATCCGGCCAGCATAAGCTGGACCCGATTCTCCGTCGGCCTTGGGATCGGCTATAAAATCGGCTTTTTTGACAGAAAGAACAAGAACGCGCCCGACAATATCGACATTAATCTGACGGAGGAAAACCCGTAGTACCTCAAAATGAAGAACCCCGCAGGCAGCGGGGTATCTTCGTTTGTACAGGGGGTCTGCTGCCCCGCCCTTTGCCAATTAATTGCCAATTGTTCTTTGCCCCTCTATTTCCCGCTTGCCCTTATACGGCATAACCGTGCCGGGCTGTACAGATACGTTTATCCCCAGGGCGGCGGACAGGCGGCGCTCGTCCGGAAGCGCGCCTTCGGCAAGGATACGCAGCCCGGCCCCCTGCCGGATCGCCCTGTAGCCGCGTATGCCGGGGAGGGAGAAGACAAGATCGTCCAGCCGGTGGATATTTACAACCTGCCTCAGGTTTTCGCGCCTCCCCCGGACAGGCCCCAGCCGGGGGAGCCTGCTGCCGCAGCCGCATTGCCCAGCCTCGATGCTCCCGATGTCCCCGGTGCGGTAGTTTAAAAGGGGAAGCGCCCCTTTGTACAGGCTGCTTAAAACTATTTCCCCCTCCTTGCCGGGGGGGAGTTCACGGCCTGTTTCCGGGTCGATGATCCTGACAAGGTAATCTTCCAGCCGTATGTGGTGGGCGCCTTGGGCGCAGCACTGTACGGCAAGCCCGTAGCCGCTTTCAGTCATCCCGTAGTGGGTGAACACCCGGCAGCCCCAGGCTTCCTCTATGGCGGCGGCGGCGGCCTTCGGTATATAATCCGCGCTGAGGAGTACCGTCCTGGGCCGGAGGCGGGGGGCTGTCCGGCAAAGCCAGAAGATTTCAGCGGGAAGCCCCACAAGGCACTCGGCGCCTTCCGCCGCTTCCGCCGCGCCGGGGCCCTGTACCGCGCCGTGTATTACGGAACGCGCGCCGATACGCGCAAGCCCCCGGCGCAGCAGGTCCGCAACGCTGCCGGGGCTGTCGTTGGACATCATGATGACGCAGCGTTCCCCTTCGCGGACCAGGGGGCGCATGCCCGACGCGAAAAAAGCCACGGTCCGTTCCAGATCCTGTTCGCCGAACCACACGCGCTTGGGATCGCCGGTGCTGCCCGAACTGCGGAGGGTCCGGACGCGCTCCACCTCTCCCAGGGAAACACAGAGCATGCGCTCCCCCTGACGGACAAGGGTATCCGCGTCGATGAAGCCCCCGGGGTGATCCCGGTAGAAGGCGCTTTTTTCCCGCGCGTACCGCTCCACAGCGGCCAGGGATTCCTTCCGGTATTCGGCCAGGCTTCCGGGGGTAAAAGCCTCCTTTTCCAGAACCGCGAGAAAATACCCGGCCCGTATGCCCCGCAAACCCTGTACGCCGGAAAGCGGGGCGTCTTGATAGCCTTCAAAGAGAAGCCCTGCCCAATAGGAGCGCAGTTCCGCGCTCATGTCTTCGTAACAGAGCAGGCGGAAGCCCGCCCCGGCGAAACGGGCCGCCTGGGTTTCCCAGGGTTCAACGCGCCCTATCCCGGAAGATCCGGGGCTTTCCGTCCGCGGGCCGGGTAACGCGGCGTCTATTAGGGAAGAATCCGCCCCGGCTTTCAGGGCGCAGAGATCGGCTATGTATACAAGCCCCTTTGGTTTCAGCACGCGGGCTGCCTCTTCCAGGGCCCGGGCGGGATCGGCTATGAGGGACAGGCTGCACTCAAAGACCAGCGCGTCCAGGGAGGCGGGCGGAAAGGGCAAGTCCTCGGCGCGGGCGTTTATCATCCCCGGCCCCGGAGCAATATCAACGCCCCAGGCGTCGCTGCCGGGTTTTTCCCGCAGCCGGCGGACGGTTTCCCCCCTGCCGCAGCCGACATCAAGGACGCGGGCATTTTGGGGCAGGGGGCAGAGGCCCAGGAGCCGGCCTGTCAGGCCGGGGCCTTCGGGTTTCACGCCGGGGATTCCCTGCCCGGGAAATAGCGGGAAAAAATCCGGAGCATCTCTTCCTGGCATTCGGCGGCAAAGGCCCGGTACCTGTTCATGAGCGCCCTTCCCTTGGGGGTGATCCGGGAACGCCCGCCGTGGCTGCCGCCCTGCTGCCGCTCCACCACCTTAAACGCGAGCTGTTCATCCATATTTTCAAGCATTTTCCAGGCTTTGCTGTAGGATAGGCCCATGCGCTTGCAGGCAAGCTGTACCGAACCTGTCTCGTCGATAAGCTGGAGCAGTTGGAAAGTCCCAGGCCCGAAAAAGAGTTTTTCCCGCACCAGCATGATTCGCAGCCTCGGCTGTATAGGAATACTGGTATTCATGGGGTGCAGTATACAGCAATTTTCCGCGCCTGTCTTGAATCCGGAATTACTACCGGAATTACTATAACAAAGGAAAGCTGTTGTGGTATGGTGGGCTGTGATTCTTTTTGCCTGCGATTTGGACAATACCCTTATTCATACCAGGGAACGCCCCGGGGATATCTGCGTTGAGTACAAAGACGGGAAGGCCCATGCCTTTATGCCGGAGGGGCTGTTCCGGAGCCTGGGGGAACTGGGCCGGGAAATTTGTTTTGTCCCGGTTACCGGAAGGTCCGCCGCCCAATACCGGCGGATACATTACTTTGAGTCGAGGATCCCCCCCTACGCGCTGGCAAGCTGCGGCGGGGTGCTGTTCAGGGCGGGGAAACAAGACCCGCTGTGGGAGGAGGCGTTCCGGCTCGGGTTTGGACAGGCGTCGGAGGCGATGCGCTTGTGCCTTGATCAGATGGCCCTGCGGCTGTTCCCGCGCGGGGATGTTTCCTGGGTAAAATGGGTTGACCGCGTTTTTATAGCGGCGCAGTCTCCCGGCGCCCGGGGGCTTGCCTCCTTTTTATCGGCCCAGGGCTTTGATTCCGCCCTTGATTTTTTTACGGAAGAGGACCGGCTTTACGCCTTTCCCAAAGGCTTTAACAAGGGGAGCGCCCTGGATACGCTGCGCCGCCAGTTAAAGCCGGAGCTTCTTGTCTGCGCGGGAGACGGGCTGCTCGATCTTCCCATGCTTTGCGCCGCCGACATTGCCCTGGTTCCCAATGAGCGCTCAGCCCGGCAGCTTGGGGAATCCCCTGAATTCCGGGGCAGGCTGTACTATCCCGGGCAGGGGGAAACCGGCGGCGGCACGCCCTCCGGCTTTGCGGAATACATTGCCGGCTTTGCCGGAAAGCTGCTGAGAGGCAGTAGTACGCCGCCCGGGCGAAACGCCTCATTTTAAAACGCGACCCAAGGCCGAAGGCTTGAAATTTTTGTTCAGAAAGCCGTATCATGCAAAACGTAAAATTTAAATTCTTGACGGAGGTATTGTATGCAGGAAGTTTATGATTTTCTCAAGAAGGCCAATGCTTATTATTTGGCTACTGCCGACGGCGATCAGCCCAGGGTCCGCCCCTTTGGCACGGTCGATATGTTTGACGGCAAGATTTACATTCAGACGGGAAAGGCCAAGGATGTTTCGAAACAGATAAAGGCAAACCCTAAAATCGAAATATGCGCTTTTACCGGGGACAATTGGATCCGCGTGCAGGCCGTCGCGGTCAGCGACGACAGGCGCGAAGCCAAGCTGCACATGCTGGATGCTTATCCCCAATTGAAGGACCGGTATTCGGCGGACGACGGCAACACCCAGGTGCTGTACCTTAAGGATGTTACCGCGACAATCGCGGGCTTCGCTTCCGAACCAAAGGTGATCAAATTTTAGCGGAATTACCATTCCGCGCGTTTGCCCTGCGGCCGCCGCCGCAGCGAGGCTTGACAGGGCGGGACATTTGAGGCAGGATGTTTCCATGATAATTGACTTCGCGGCCAGGAAAGCCGGCGGGCAGAAAAACGGGTTCCCGTATTTTTATTCGAAAGTCTGGTTTAATACCCCGCGGCTTGCCGCGGCTCAAATAACGCAAAGCGTACAAAAATTTGGTATTAAACCAGACGGTATAATAAACTTCCTATCGAACGAGCCTCCGTTCGAGCTAATGCAACGCTTAGGATACCGCGCGGAGGCTCATTTTGCCTTCTCTCTTGCCCGCGAATCTCCGGTTCGGTGCGCTCTTTGCGGTTATTTTCCTTTAAAATATTCCGTATCCCCGTTTTACGGCAATTCCGTCCCGGAAGCCGGCAGATTCAGCCTGCCCGTTGGCAGATTCAGCCCGGCAGTTGGCAGATTCACCTTGAAAGTTAGCAGATTTAACCCGGCAGTTGGCAGATTCACCTGGAAAGTTAGCAGATTTAACCCGGCAGTTGGCGGATTCAACTTGAAAGTCGGCGGATTTAACTTGGCAGTCGGCAGATTCAATATGAATCTGCTTAAAAGCTCATAAGAAAGACATAAGGAGGAAATATGTCTAAATCAACCGACTGGCTCCCCAGCGGCAGGGACAGCGTACTGGCAATGGCCGGCGACTGGATTTCAGTATGTACGGGCAGAAAAACAGACTGGAACATCCCCGATTCTGCTATAACGGAGCTTACCACGCTCAGGGGGGCCGCGGCCGCCGCCCTTGAAACCGCCAAAAACGAGACGACCCGTACACCCGTCGCCACCGCCCAATGCAAGGAAGCCTTCGACGCCCTGTGCGCCTTTATGCGGGATTTTAAGCGGCGGTATTTCCTGACCCCGCCTTTGGCCGATTCCGACTACATCGCCCTGGGCCTTAAGCCGCACGACACCGTCCCTACCCCCGGCAAAGTTCCCACGGCCCATGTCGCGGCGGAAACCTTTCTGGTGGGGCGGCACGAGCTGGGGATAAGAATTACCTACGCCGACGGGGACCCCAAGGACAAGGCGAACAAGGGCTTCAGGATATGGTACGGCCTTACCGCGCCCGGCGAAACGCCCCCCGCCGGCCCCGGCGAACTGCGAAGGTCCTTCTACACCCAGCGGCGCAAAGACCTGATCGAGTTCGAGTTCGGGGACAGCGGGAAGACCGCTTCGTTCGCGGTACAGGTAGAGAACGATGGAAAGAAAGGGCCGTGGGGTCCTCTCGTTTCGGCCCTTATCCCATAAGGACTAAAACGAGTCGGAGTTTGCTGCCGCAAACTCCCAAACAATTTTGCGAAGCAAATCTGTATGTTACCCGCTTATGCGGAGAACATAAATAATTTTGTTTGCGGGATATAAAAGCCGCAAAGGAGTGTTGAACATGAAGAAACATACCTTATGTATGACGGCAATGCTGGCGTTACTGCTGACATTCGGATCGATCCTGGCGGGGTGCAATAACCCCGCCGGAGATGACGGAAAGAAAGGCCCTGATACAAGGGAATTTTCCGTATCCGGTACCTTTACCAAGAGCGAGGACGCCGGCAGCGGTACGGTACAGTTTGACCTGACAACCAATGCGGCCCTTGGCGGGACAGGTACGGCGGACAGGTACACCATAAGCGGCGTGCTTGAAGACGGCGACCTGACGATACGGCTCAGGGGAAGTTACGACCCCAACACCGGAAACTGGTCGGTGTCCGCAAAATCCACCAACATTGTTTACACGCTTGACGGAAACGTTGACAGCGCGGGCGGTTCCCGGGGTTCCAGCGCCACAATCGCGGTAAAAAGCGGTGATGAATGGGTTCCGTATTTTTTTCCGGTAACGGAAGCGGCAGTCAGCATCCCCGGTGCGGGAACAGCAGAGGAAAGCGCGGCAGGCGGGACGCCGCCTTTGGGACAGGGGTATTGGAACATGAACCAGGACTTTGGCGAAGGATATTCAGTATCCCTCAGCTGTCTTATCAGCGACTGGAAAGTACAAGCTACCGGCACACAGACAAGCCCCTACGGTACTTCGCCCATTAATCGAAGCGTAAACATTCTTGAGCTTACCGAAACAGGCAGCGGCACATACGAAATGATCTGTTGCTATCTTGAATACGTGATGACTTCCGCAAACTATGCGAAAGCCGTGGCCGCGTACCTGGGTATAAACGAGAATGAGATAACAGCGCTGGACGACCCGAACGGAAGCGCCTCCGGCAGGTATGTATATGCCTCCTCCGAATACAGCGACTGCGGTAATTTCACGGAAGCGGAATTCGAAAAACTGCGTGTGTTCTTTGCTACAGGCGGCTGGGAGAAATGGGCGGCAAGCAACGGCGTCAGTAAGGAGAACGTATACCAAAAAATCAAGATTTGGTTCACCGATGGCAACACCAGGTTCAACATGACCTATATGGCGGCGGTAGAGAATCCATCGGAGCCCTGGTACTATACCTATCGCTTTTCCACATTGGCAGCATTAAAAGCGGCGGATTTGGTTGAGGAGCATGAGTGGGAATGGTCCGCCATTGAGTCCATTGGGCCTGATGAAACACCACCCACAGACGGCGGTGCACCCACAGACGGCGGTGCACCCACAGACGGCGGTGTCCTGGTGCTAACGTTTACCCGCTGACAACAGCAAGGGTGTCTGGTGCAGGGTGCCAGGCACCAAATTTTGGGGTAATTTTTTATCGAGTTGTTGACGCATG
>JAIRYB010000246.1 GCA_031267955.1 Spirochaetaceae bacterium
GCGGTTATTTGTTCCTCCGTTTCCAGATATTCCGCAGGATCCCATACGGTTGTTTTGACTGGTTTCATGCCTATACCCCCTCAAGGTTTTGAGCAATCTGTTTTGCCGCTTCTATATCCCCGCTCTGGGTAGACTTGTCGCCGCCGCAAAGCAGGATAACGATCTCCTGCCCCCTCCGGGCGAAATACACCCGGAAGCCTAGCAGCCTGTTGCACTTGTGGATTTTTTGCATGAATATGCAAAAAATCCCAATTAATGGGCATGCTTTCGGAGTTTGTAAGGTAAAGGGTAAAAGGACGGCGGATTTTCACCGGGCGCATATCAATTCCCCAGCCTGAAATATCACTTTTCAGTGTCACCCGGCTTTTTTCGTGTGATATGCTTCCGGCGTTCCGGCCGGCGTATGTTCCCGATCTAATAAGGAATTGCCCAGAAGAAGACTCGAACTTCCATGCTTTTGAAGGCACTGGTACCTGAAACCAGCGTGTCTACCAATTCCACCATCTGGGCCTATTATTTACTGACCATAACAATAGAAAAGATAAAAGTCAAGTGGTCCACCACCCTGGATCGGCAATGACAGAATGGCGATTCCCGGCTATACTTGCGGCAATGCTTAATAAATTGACAGAAGAACTGGCTGTCTGCGGGTACAATGCCGCGGCGGCTTTGGCGGAATACCATCCCGAAAAGATCAACCGGCTTTTCCTGAGGGAGGATCGGCTGAGGCAGTTCGCCAAACTGTGCAAAAATCTGGCGGAAAGGAAACGGCCTTACAAGCTCTGCGAAGACGCGGAACTGGAACGTATATGCAAGAGCAGCCATCATCAAGGGGTTGTAATCATGATCGAAGAGCCGGTTGTTGCATGGGCGGTTCCGGAAGATATCGATGTTTGGGCCCAGGGTAAAACCGGGCTTGTACTCCACTCGGTGGGAAACGATCACAACCTGGGCGCCATGGTAAGGTCGGCCGCTTTTTTTGACGCGCATTTTGTCGTGATCAGTAACGCGGATACCGAGGCCCGGCTTACCACCAGCGCCTACCGCGTTGCCGAGGGGGGCATGGAGCATGTTTGCTTCCGCCGGGTCAAGAGTACCGTCAACTTCCTCAAAGCGCTGTCAAAACAGGTGATCACCGTCGGCACCGATACCCGCGCCCGGCTGCGTATCCGCGATTTGCGGGCCATAATCCATGAAAAGGCCCCGGTCTTGCGCGCTGAAAAGCCGGGGGTGGCTATTGTAGTGGGAAACGAGGAATCGGGACTCCCCCCGGAAGTACAGGAACATTGCGCGGCTATTGTACGCATCCCCGGAATTGGAAATATCGAAAGCCTCAATGTAGCCCAGGCGGCCACAATCTTTCTCCATGAACTCTATGAACTTTGATGCCGCGGCTTTTCTCCGCGCCCTGGGTACCTTGCCCGGGGAAGGCCCGCGCCCCGCCCTGCTCCTCGGTATCGCCGCCCTGTCGGCGGCAGGGCCGGCAGTTTTGCCGGCATCACAGGCCGGTATGTTTGGGGAGCGGCTCGACAGGCGCTACCTCAGGGTCCGCGCCGTTCAGGATGAACTGGGAAAGCTTGATTTTGAAAAGTCAAAACCCGGCGATTCGCTTGATGACTTTGTATTCGGACAGACCGATTTTTCGATCTATAAAAAAATCATCGCCGGGGAGTTCGATCTTTTCACCAAAGGCCTTGATGATTTTGACGACGATTTTTATGCCAGGTTTTTCAGGATGGACAGAAAAAAGACCGGCTCTGTTATCGATTCTGCGTATAAGCGCCTGGGCGCTTTCTATTACATAAACCAGGAAAAGCATCTCCACAACCCCCTGCTTATGGCGGTAATGCGGACTCTCCACACATCGCTTGCCTTTAGGCCTATTGTTAGCTATGACGAAATTTTGGCTGAATTTACCGGGGTGGTCCGGTATCTTTCCGCAAACAAAGTGGTCGAAGAAAAGCTGTTTCTGCCGGCGCTTCAAAATTTCAGCGCCGTATATTGCGGGCTCATGGAACTGCTCGACGGTTCCGCCGTTCTGCACGGTGACGGCATGGTTACCAATCTTGCTGTCGAATCGCGGCCCGCTCCGGTAACGGAAGCGGCTCCGGCGGGCAGCGGAAAAAGCCCTGTTCTCAAGGGGATATTTCATCCCAGGGACAAGGCGTATACCATGCGTTTAACCGGAAACTGAAAACAGGCCTGCGCGTTTTCCGCCTGTTTTTGTTGTTCCGGGACTTGTCTCTCTATTATACTTGAGGTATAGGCGGTATTGCGGAGAATTGCCCAAGGATTTTTAAAACATGAAACAGCCGGTTATTATAAAAAAATTTTTATTTGTATCAATTATGGTCGTTTTGGCTTTTTCTTCCTGTGCCGGCGGCGGGCAGGGCCGGCAAGGCGGTAATTATATTACAATCGGCGTATTGGAACCGCTTACCGGGATACAGGCCGGGGGCGGCAATCTTGAACTTGAAGGGATAGAGCTTGCGCACGAGCTTAACCCGGCGGTCAAGATCGGCGGAACCCTTTACCAGGTACGCCTTGCCGTGGAAGACGCCAAGTCGGAGCGGGAGGATGCCGTTACGGCGGTACAGATGCTTGTTGATCGGGAAAAAGCCTCTGTAATACTCGGTTCCTGGGACTCCGGCCTTGCCAGCGCCGCGAGCGATGTAATCCGGAGTAGCAAGGTACCTGCCATCGGCATAACCTGTACCGGCCCCCGGATTACCGCCCAAAATGATTATTACTTCCGGATCTGTTTTAACGATGCCAGCCAGGCCAATGCCCTGGCAAAATACGCCAATGACGCCCTCGGTAAGCATAAGGGGATTATTATCTACGAGCAGAATAACAGCGCCTTCGAGATTTTGCGCAATGATATTGTTAGGCGTTTTGAAGAATTTTTTGTCACCTACCGCAGCGGGAGACGGGGGTACAACAGCATTATTGACGAGTTTGAAATTTACGCGGGGGCAAACCAGGATTTTTCCGGTATGCTGACCGGTGTCAGACAGGATCCGGACGAACTGCCCAGCATCCGGGAACTCAACCCCGATATTATCTTTATCGCGGCGGATTACCAGGAAGCGGTACAGATAATAAGGCAGGCAAGGAGACTGGGCCTCAATACTCCCATTATCGGCACGGCGAATCTCGATACTCCCGACTTTTTCGCCGCGGGCGGGGAAAGCCTGGAAGGCCTGTTCTTTGCCAGCCACTACAACCTGGATGTCGCTTCGACTCCCAGGGCGGCGACCTTTATCCGGGAGTACAAGGCCCGGAACGACAATCTCAATCCTTCCGCAGTAACCGCCCTGGCCTATGATGGTTATTTGCTTGCCCTGGACGCGATAGAGCGCGCCCAGTCCACAGATTCGGAAAAAATCCGCGCGGCTATCGCCGCTACCAGGGGAAACTTTGCCGGGGTGACCGGGCAGATAATACTGGACAGTAACGGGGACGCCCAAAGGAGCGTCTTTATCAAGGCTGTGGAAAACGGTAATGTGATTCTCAAGACATCCGTGAATCCCATTAGCGCGCCGCGGTAGGAAGCCGGATTCTGCTCATGACGGGGAGGGATTCACAGCCGGCTGAAAAAGGCCCCGGGCCGAATTGCCTTAAGTGCGCTTATTTTAAAGTCAGCTGGGACCCGGCCCTTCCCCGTTCGTGCGCGGTGTTTGGAATTAAATGCCGGGATCTGCCGCAGGCTGAAATTTTCCGGGCCACCGGGACCCGCTGCCCTTTGTTCCGGCTAAACGAAAAACTTAAATGATCTACCTTGTCCAGCCGCCGCTTGTCCAGCTCAACTCCCCCTATCCGGCCGTCTACTATTTAAGATCGTTTCTGGAAAGACGGGGCTTTCCCTGTACCGTTGCCGACCACTCCATCGCCCTTTTTGAGCGGGTATTCTGCCCGTCGGGGCTTGAAAAGATATTTGCCCGTGCCAGGGAAGTATTCGGGCATGGAACGAATACTGAAGAAGACGCGGAATCCGGCGGACCGTATTACGATATCGCGCGTTTTTTATCCGAAGAGGAACGCTGGCGTTCCTGTATAGGAAGACTTACCGCTTTTCTGCGGGGGCAGGACCGGGAATGGGGCCATCTCCTCACCCTGGCCAACGGGGTCCTGCCCTCGGGCCCCCGCTTTGACGCGGCCCTGGCCTCTTTTGACGGACAGCCGCCGGCCGATGCCGCGCCGCTTTTGGCGGGAAAACTCCTCGCCGACCTTGCGGGTTTTATTGCCGCCGCCGTGGACAACGCTTTTGCCTTGGTACGCTACCGGGGGAACGGCGTTGTTGTTACAGATTTCGCCCTGGCGGAACAGGACAGTTCCGGGTACATACTGCGGTGTTTCTACGAACCCTGGCTCCAGGATGAATGGGACAGACTGGAAAAGGCGGCGGCCTTGCCGTCGGCCTCGCCGGAAACGGAAAGAAACGCTCCCCTGGTTGTCTGCATCAGCATACCCTTCCCCGGTTGCCTTGCCGGGGCCCTTGCCTGCGCCCGGTCCGCCAGGCAACGTTTCGCCGGCCGCCTTACCGTTATTGCCGGGGGCGGTTTCGTAAATACGGAGCTTCGCTTTGCCGGGGAAAAGGCCGGCGGCACGGAAATTTTTGATTATTTCGACTACCTTTCCTTTGACAAGGGCTACGGTTCCCTGGAGGCGATTCTGGAACAGGGCGGCAACCGACCGGACGGCCCGCTCTATAAAACCATGTACCGCGGCTGCGGCGATCAGCGCGTTGTCGCCGGGCCGGGAATAGCGGGCGGCCCGGATTGCCCCCCGCTGTCCGCGGAAGATCTGCGCCGGGAGGAAAACGAGCAAGAAGCGGTCAGGACCGTTTTCCCCGATTATACCGGCACGGATTTTTCCCGTTACTGCTACCCGGTGGACGATGTGAACCCCATGCACCGGCTCTGGTCGGACGGCCACTGGCTCAAGGCATACCTTGCCTATGGCTGCTACTGGCACGCCTGCGCCTTCTGCGATGTTACCCTGGACTACATACGCGATTTTGCGCCCGCCGACCCTGACGCCCTGTTCGCCCATCTTCTGGATCAGGCGGAAAAAACCGGCGTCCGGGGCGTACACTTTGTGGACGAGGCCGC
This sequence comes from Spirochaetaceae bacterium, assembly GCA_031267955.1. GTDB lineage: Bacteria > Spirochaetota > Spirochaetia > Treponematales > Breznakiellaceae > JAIRRR01. The sequence goes on from JAIRYB010000246.1 coordinate 5,115, forward strand.
CCCGGCCTCCTCGCTGCTGCGATTCGCGGAACTCAACCGGGCGGCGGG
>JAIRYB010000169.1 GCA_031267955.1 Spirochaetaceae bacterium
CGCCATTTTCTGACGTGTTAATCTCCGCCGGGGGCGGCGTTTTTCTCCCCCGGACGGGAAAAGTGTTTGCCGGTGACGCGGCTCTTGTTTACCGCGCAGTGTTGGAAGCAAGTATTTCATTTTAACGCGGGATGTGTTACTTCGTAACTCACCTTACGCAAGGCTTTGGAAATGGAAAGAGAATTTACCACGACAGACCGAAGAACCCGAGGTTACGCGGGGGAGCACACCAACATCACGAATAAAGCTGGATTTCTGATAAAAAGTTCGTGTTTTTCGTGTGGTTGGTGGTTAAAATTCTTGGGCTGCGTAACACTTCCGATTAACATCGGCGCTATACGCGCCTGTTTTTATAGGATAGGAGTAAGTATGAAAACAGTATTGGTATGTATGTTGGTTCTGGCGGGAACATGGGGGGCCTTCGCGCAAAGCGGCCCGGCCAGGTTTATTGAAGTGCGGGGTACGGTGGAAATACAGGACGCGGGATCAGCGGAATGGAGGGCGGCTTCTCCGGGGGATTTTATCGGGAAGAACACCGTGGTTTCTACGGGCTTCAAAAGCAGCGCCCTTATTTCTCTGGGGGATTCACGCCTCAGCGTCCGGCCATTGACGAGGCTGACGCTGGAAGAACTTATCCAACGGGACAGTACCGAAGAGATAAACGTGTACCTGCGGACCGGCAGGATCCGGGCGGAGGTACGGCCCCCTCCGGGGATGCACAGCGATTTTACCGTGCGGGCCCCGATGGCAACCGCGTCGGTACGGGGGACCGATTTTGAATTCGACACCACCCATCTTTACGTTGACAGCGGACTGGTTCTCATGGAAGGAGCCGGAGGGCAGACGGTGTATGTAGACGCGGGGCAGCGGAGTTATGTTGACGAATCATCACAAAGGGTGATGCCTCCCTTTGAGGCTGAAGCGGCGCTCCTGTCGCCCGTCCTTTCTGAGCTGGCCAATACCGGCAGTGATACCGGAAGCTATGGGCCTGAGATAACAGCGCCGGGAGATGTATCGGCGCTGGGTATTGAGACGGAGTGGCCGTAAGCAGGACACGTCTATACCGCCGCTCATGGGTGATATAGAAACAAATACGTTTCCTTCTTGAGTACACAGGTATCCCCGCTATCGGGCGATACCTGCGCCGCAGGTCAACTGCACCCGGTAGTTCCCCCGCAGGTATCACACTTCATACACGCGCCGTTCCGCACCAGGGTGAAGGAGCCGCAGGCGGGGCAGGGGTCTCCTTCGTACCCCTTGATCCGGGCCTGGGCGATTTTCAGCGCCTCGCTTTGTTCCACGGCAAAGGCCGGCGGGGGGTCCATCCGGGACGGTTCCGCCGCCGGGGACGGCTTATACCCCGGATCGTGCGGGGGCGCCGCTGAACCGGCGGCGGGACTGAGGCCCGCAGGCGTACCGGGAACCCCTGCCGGATCATCCAAAACGGCGGATTTCGGGCCCCTCCGGTCTTTTCCGGCGCTGTTCCCTGGTACGGGTCCGACGCCTTCTGCCGGTGAAGCGCCGCCGGCCTTTACCGCGGAACTGAGGGGGCGGAAACCGGCGCTGGTTTTTCCCTGCCGGGAATAGTTCTCTCCCGCAGAGCCGCCCAGCTCGTCTTTCGTTCCCGTGGACAAAAGATCGTCGGGCTTAACCTGCCCCAGATCGGTCCGCCCCAAATAACTAATCGCCAAATCCCGGAAAATATAGTCGATCACGCTGGTGGCCATCTTCACATAGTCGTGGCCCTGAACCATGCCGTTGGGCTCAAAACGGCTGAACGTAAAGGCATCCACATATTCCTCCAGGGGCACGCCGTACTGGAGCCCCAGGGAAACGGCGATGGCAAAGCTGTTAAGGAGGCTGCGGAAGGCGGCCCCTTCCTTGTGCATATCAAGAAATATTTCCCCCAGGCTGCCGTCGTCGTATTCGCCGGCCCGGATAAAAATCGAGTGGCCGCCGATCTTCGCCTTTTGGGTATACCCGGCCCGGCGGTTGGGCAGGGGCCGGCGAATTCCCCGGTGTTCGGTTTTTGGCCAATCCGCCGCCAGCCGGCCGGATTCCAGGTTCCGTTCCACCTTGAGGATCGTATCCGCCAAGGGGTCCGTGCCGGGGGCAAAAGCCGACAGGGGCTGGGAAAGTTTGGAGCCGTCCCGGTAAAGGGCCACCGCCTTGAGGGCGTTTTTCCAGGAGAGCATATAGGCCCCCTTCACGTCCTCGTAATCCGCGCTGTTGGGCATATTGATGGTTTTGGAAATGGCCCCGGAGATAAAAGGCTGTACCGCCGCCATCATGCCGATATGGGCAGTCCAGGGGATGGACCGCCGGCCATTTTTCCCCGAAGGGGTGGCGGTATCAAAAACCCCGTAATGTTCTTTTTTCAGCCCCGGCGCGCCCTCAAGCCCCATAGCGCCGCAGGCGTAGAGTTCCGCGGCCTCTATTTCTTCGGCGCTGAACCCCAGGTGCCTCAAAAGACTAAAGCCCGGCAGGGACCAGGCGGCATCGGAAATCTTTAAGGTGTTTTGCGCGAATTCCCGGCCCAGAATCCAGGGCTTAAAAACCCCCTCCAGATTGGGGCTTGTTTTTACCGCGTCTTCCACCAGGGTTATCGCCGCGGAGTTAAAACCCCTGGCCTCCAGCGTTTCCAGGTTGATCCCCGGCGCACCGGCCAGAGTTTTCCGGCCCGTGGCATAGGCGGTGATTTCTTC
>JAIRYB010000106.1 GCA_031267955.1 Spirochaetaceae bacterium
GCCTTCCGGTTCAACGGACCTCCGTATCTGAAAAGGGCAACAAGTCCGCCAACAAAGAGAATGAAAATGACAACCGGAAAGACCGTGCCGGAATCCGCGTCGCGTCCGCGCTGCTTCAATGCGGCTTCCGCCTGGTAATACAGCGCGTTGTCCCGCTGTGCGTTGATGCGCATCAGGCTGGCCCGCGCCGTATTACCGTTCATATATTGGGCAGAATTATACTTGCACTGGGGGCAATACCCGTGCCGCATATACTCCGCTGAACAACGGGCGCAGATGCGTGCGACATTCATTATGAGTTTGCCGTCAGCACGGTCAACACCTTCCCGCATAAACGCTTCACGGGTGGTCCTAAATACCTTCTTTTCCACGGATGTTACATTCAGTCTGTTTTCCGGCACAGCAGCCCTCCTTTACGGCTTCTTGCCTATAATAAGGGCATTTTACGCGCGGACTTAACACTTTGATGAAATATGAACGCTGTTTTTTAAGCCAAGGTTAGATGCGGTCGCCGGGATTCGATCTGGTCCGGCGCCCTCTCCCGCCGGTAGACGCCCTTTCCCTATTTCCCAATCCCCAGAATCCCGCTGTAGGCGTCCAGGGCAGAGTCGCCCGAGTTCCCTGCCAGCGCTTTCCTGGCAAGGACTTTACCGAGCTGCACCCCTTCCTGGTCAAAGCTGTTGAGGTTCCATATAAAGCCCTGAAACATAACCTTGTTTTCAAAGTGGGCAAGAAGGGCGCCCAGGGCTTTCGGGTCCAGCCGTTTTCCGTAGATTAGGCTTGAAGGGCGGCCGCCCGGAAATTCCTTGTTCGGATTGGCGTCGCCCTTGCCCTTCGCGAAGGCCACGATCTGGGCCGCCAGGTTTGCCTTGAGTTTGGCCTGGCTCGCCGAGCCGTCCACCTCCACATCGTCGCCGCGCTGGCTTTCGGCGAACCCGACAAACTGGAGCGGCACAATGTCCGTGCCCTGGTGGAGGAGCTGGTAGAAAGAATGCTGCCCGTTGGTGCCGGGCTCCCCGAAAACAACAGGCCCGGTGGAATAATTCACCGGGACGCCGAAACGGTTGACCCGCTTGCCATTGGACTCCATGTCAAGCTGCTGCAGATGGGCCGGGAAGCGGGACAGGGCCTGGCTGTAGGGCAGGATCGCCGTGCAGGGATAGCCGAGGAAATTCCGTTCCCAGACGCCGGCAAGCGCGTCGAGCAGGGCGGCGTTTGCCCTGATATCCGGATTCAGCGCCCGGGCGTCCGCCTCGTGGGCGCCGGCCAGCAGTTCGCGGAACGTTTCCGGCCCGAATGCGAGAGAGAGGATCACGCCGCCCACTGCGGAGGTTGAGGAATAGCGGCCGCCTATAAAATCATCAATATAAAAAGAATCAAGATAATCCGGGTTATGGGCCAGGGGGCTTGTTTCGCTGGTTACCGCCGCCAGGTGCTTCGCGGGATCAAGGCCCGCCTTCCTGAGCTTGCCCTTGACGAAAAGTTCGTTCGCCAGGGTTTCCTGGGTGGTGCCGCTCTTGGAAACAAGCACAAAAATCGTCTCTTCAAGGGGCGACGCGGCAATTACCGCCGAAGCGTCATCCGGGTCTACATTGGAAATAAACGCGGCGCCGATCTTCGGCTTTCCGCCGGCAGCCTCAAGCGCCAGGTACAGGGCGCGGGGCCCCAGGTCCGAGCCGCCTATCCCTATCTGGACCGCGCGGGTAAATGCCTTGCCGGTAGATCCCGTAATCCTCCCCGCGCGGACATCGTCCGCAAAAACCGAAAAACGGTCCAGCTCCTCCCGGTAAAAGGCCCCCAGGTTTTTCCCCTCAAAAACAACGTCTTTCCCAAGCTGCCCCCGCAAAAGCTGGTGCAGCACTTTCCGGTTCTCCCCGGTATTGATAATTTCCCCGTCCAGAAGGGCCTGGTACTTGCCGATTAGTTCCTGTTCGTCCGCCGCGGCCTGGAGCAGGGCCAGGACCTCTTCGTCAATACTTTTCGCGGCCCAGGAATACGAAAGCCCGCCCGCCATGGGGGTTACGCAGTCCTTTACCCTCCCGGCGTCCAGCTTCGATACAAAATCGCATTTCCACGTTTTGGCCAGGGCGGAAAGTTTGCCGTAAGCGGCGGTTTTATCAAAATCGTTATAGTTCATTGGACCCTCCGGGTTAAATGATAAACCAGGCTGCCCGGAAATACAAAGCCCTCCCCGGCCTCCCTCTTAATCTTCCAGTTCGGGGATGCTTTCCTTCATCCTTGCCATAAAGTCTTCGCCGCTGATGCCTTCCCGCAGCACCACAAAGACCGTATTGTCCCGGCCGCCAATGGTCCCCAGCACATCGTCCAGGCCCAGATTGTCCACGGCCAGGGCCACCGAGTCCGAATGCCCGGAATAGGTCTTGATCACCACCATATTGCCGGACCAGTCAATCGAGATATAGCCCCGCAGGAAGTCGTGGATATAGGCGCGCTCGGTTTCCTGGCGCTCATCATCACCGGGCAGCGAGTAGACATAGCCGTTGTGGCCGTCGGAAATTTTCCCCACCTTGAGGAGCTTCAGGTCCCGTGACAGTGTTGCCTGGGTCACGACAAAGCCCTCTTTCAGAAGATGCCCCAGAAGCGTCTCCTGTGATTCGATACGGTAGGTCTTTATCAGCTTTCGGACTGCCTTTAAGCGGGCCAGGCGTTCTTTCATTAAATCTCCGAATAATTATTCTCAATTATAATAGATACTGCATAAAAATACAAGGGAAAATACAATTTAGCCTGTTTAGGCCGGAACACACGGTTTTAGCGGCAATTTTGCGGTGTTTTTTCTTTTTAATCTGGGCGCATCCGGCCGCGCCAATATTTGGCCCGGCGCGTCCGGACCGGGCTTTTCGGGGCTCCGCGTGCCCGCACGCTCCGGCCCCGGCGCGCCGCGCCGTGGCTGCTTAGACCCTCCGGGTCACGCACCCCTCCAATCCCTTGCGCTGCTGGAAATCCGCCTCCATGCGGATTTCCAGCTTTGAGTTTTGCTTCGCAAAACTCAAGGATCCGTCACAGCCGGCATCCTGCCGGCCCGGCTGCGCCGGGTTCTAAGCCCGGCCTGAAAAGCAACAGCGGGCGGATGTTCCGGGGCCGGAAAGAACCGCGAATCCCGCGAATCCCCGCTTCGGCGCCCCCTTTTTGCCCGGATTCCCTTTTTGCGGGCCTTTCTCTTGCCTTGAAACTTCCGGCAAATTATACTAATACTATGGAAGGGGAGGATTTTTAGGGGGATTCCCCGGATATTCGGAGGACGTTATGGACCAGGGTGAGATAGTTATCCGCGCAAAAGACTATATAGACAGGGAAAAGGACCCGAAGTTCAGGGCCGAGGTGGAAGAACTGCTGGCCAAAGGGGATTTTGGGGAACTGGAAGACCGGTTTTATCAAAATTTGGAATTCGGGACCGGGGGGCTGCGTGGGCTTATAGGGGGCGGCTATAACCGCATGAATACCCTGGTTGTCAAAAGCGCTACCCAGGGGCTGGCGAACTACGTAATTAAGGCTTTCCCCGAAAAAGCCGCGGAAGGCAGGCTTTCCGCGGTAATCGCCTACGACAGCCGCCATTATTCCATCGAATTTGCCGAAGCCGCGGCGCTGATACTGGCTGCCAACGGCATAAAAACCTATCTTTTCAGCTCTCTAAGGCCCACCCCGGAGCTTTCCTACGCCATACGGAAACTTGGCGCGGATACCGGGATCGTGATAACCGCAAGCCATAATCCTTCCCAGTACAACGGTTACAAGGCCTACTGGAACGACGGCGCCCAGGTTATCCCCCCCCATGACGAGGGGATTATCCGGGAAGTCGGCGCCGTTACGGAGATTAAGGAAATTACCCGGATAGAGGCAATTACCCACCGTATTCTGGAGATCATTGACAAACTGATCGACGTGCCCTATCAAAATATGATACGGAATCGGCTTTTCCGGCCGGATCTGATCCGGGAAAAGGGAGGGGATGTGCGGATCGTCTACAGCCCCCTCCACGGGACCGGGGCCATGCATGTGGAAGATGCGCTGGAAAGCCTGGGGCTTAACGTGATCTCCGTGCCGGAACAACGGGACGGGGACGGCGACTTCCCCACCGTGTCCTTCCCCAATCCGGAAGAAAAAGCGGCCCTGGAACTGGCCCTTAAGCTGGGCAGGGAAAAGAACGCCGACGTGGTAATGGCCACGGACCCGGACGCTGACCGGCTGGGTATCGCTGTCCCGGACGGCAGGGGCGATTTCGCGCTGATTACGGGTAATCAGCTTGGGGTTCTGCTTGCCGACTATATCTTTCTTTCGCTTAAGGAAACAGGAAAGCTTCCCGAAAACCCCGCAATGGTAAATACCATTGTCACTACCGGCATGCAAAAGCGGGTGGCCGAATCTTACGGGGCGGAGTGTATTGAATGCCTTACGGGCTTCAAATGGATAGCCGACGTTATGCGCAGGTGCGATACCGGGGAGCTGGACAAGACCGTTGTTTTCGGTACTGAGGAAAGTTACGGATACCTGGTGGAAAACGAAGTCCGGGACAAGGACGGGGTATCTGCAGCGGCATTGACCGCGGAAATGACCCTGTACTGGCGGAGTCAGGGCAAGAGCCTCCTTGACCGGCTCGATGATCTTTACCGGATCAACGGTTTCTGGAAAGAGACCGGTATTTCCAAGTACTTCAAGGGGCCGGAAGGCCCGGCCATAATGAAAGGCATCATGGAAAAATACCGGAACAGCCCGCCCCGGACCCTGGGCGGTATTGAAGTGGCAAAAATACGGGATGTTCAGGAATCGCTTTGGAAATACCCGGACGACCCCGGCAGGACAGAGCCTGTGGATCTTCCGAAAAGCGATGTGCTTCAGTTCTATCTGAAAGACGGGACGGTGGTAAGCGTCCGGCCCAGCGGTACCGA
>JAIRYB010000111.1 GCA_031267955.1 Spirochaetaceae bacterium
AAAGAACCCGCTCACCGGTTCGCGGGGGAGGGTATAATAAATTTCCTCTCGAACGAGCCTCCGATCGAATAACGTCTCTATGTTCCAGATATCGCGGAGCTCTGCTCCTCGAAGGAGGCTCAAACCAGAGTTTTGAATAACTTATCGGAAAAACCTACGTATTGACACAATCAGGGGGGAGCTGGTATAAAGGCGAAACCCCGGCGCACGCGGGCCCGTATATGCCGGCCCGCTTTCTTAAAGAAGGTTACCAAATGGAAAGAAGCGCGATTATCAGGGCGGCGCTGGAAGCGGGGTTTGCCCGCGCGCGGGTGCTTGCCCTGCCGGGCGGGGAAGAAAGCGGGAACGCCGCGGCGGCGCGTCGCAGGCTGGACACACCCAGCCTGCTGGTAACCGCCCTGCCCCACGGCCAGGACACGGCCCTCCCACCCGGAGCGCAGGATCTGGCAATAGCGCCCTTTGCGCGGCGCAATTATTACCGGGAAGCGGTCAGGCGGCTGCAAAGGCTGGCCCGGAACTTCCGGGAACTATACGGCGGGGAAGAGACCGAATACGCCCTTAAGCGCAATTACCGGATCTTCTGCAATTCGCCGGTCCCGGAAAAACCCCTGGCAGCCTCCTGCGGGCTTGGCGTGATGGGGCGCAACGGGCTCATCATCACACCCGAAGCCGGCTCGCTGGTGGTCATCGCGGCCCTTACCCTGCCCTTCCCCCTGGAAGGCGACGGCCCCCTGGACGGGGAAGACGGGGCGTATTGCGAAAAATGCGGTATGCCGCCGCCCTGCGCGGCCGCCTGCCCCACAGGGGCGGTACGCGGGGACGGTTTTATCAGCCTGGAAAAGTGCGTCCAGTGGTACGCGTCCGGAAACGGGGAAAGCGTCCCGCCCGAAGTGGCCGCGAAATGGGGGAAGCGCCTCTACGGCTGCACGGCCTGCCAGGACGCATGTGTCCGCAACAGCCGGCCCGTTCCCGGAGCCCCCTGTTCCGGGGGACACCTGCCCGCTTTTATGAACGGCGAGGAATTGCTAAAACTGCCGGACGATGAACTGAAGGCGCGTTTCCGGGGGAGCGCCCTGGACTTTTCCTGGATAAGCCCCGGCGTCATAAGGCGGAATATCCGCACCGCCCTGGGTAGCTGACCGAAACCCCGTCCGGGCCAGCTATTTTTTCCGGACGGCCTCGCGCACGCCCCCGCTGATCCTGTTCTGGATATCCCCCAGGATGGACCGGGCGGAGCGGCTCTTTTCCAGGGATTCCCGGGGCCGGTTGGCGTTATAGGCGGCCTCGGCCTGGGAAATATCGCCCCGGGCGCTGTCGACGCCGGTCGCCAGCGCCGGGAAATCGAGCTGTACCCTGGGGGGGTTTTGGGCGTTTTCAAGCGCGGTCTCGGTTTCAGAGAGAAGCTGCTTAACCTGGTTCAGCAGGCTGCCCGCCTCTTCCCTGCTCCGGGCGGCGGCGGCCCGGCCGTCGCTGACAGCCTTTTCCGCGGCGCTTACCGCTTCCGCGGCGTAAGATTTGGCCGCGTCGTAACGCTTGTCGTTCATCTCGGTGCGCGCGCGGGAAAGCGCGTTCCGGGCGCGGGAAAGGGAGCTTTCCGCATACGCGGCGGCGTCGGGATCGTTTTCCGCCCTGGTCACAGCGGCTTCGGCAGCCTCTATTTCCTCGGTCGGGGGCTTGGCGCAGGCCCCCAGGATAACACTCATGCCCAATAATAAAAGAATAGCCCTGATGGCCGCTGTGTCTTTCTTCAATTGAAACTCCTTGCTGCCTAGATCGGCATATATCTTGGCTGCGCCAAACGCCAGGCGCAAAACTTCACCTATACAAAGAATCTAAAGGCCCAATCCCATAAAATCAAGTGGGTATTCCTGAAATTTGGCGCCTGGCACCTTTTTTAGCGCCGCGCGAGTCCGCGGGATAGCCGGTTGGGATACGGAGCGAAAAACCCTAATCCCCTTCCTTGATTATCTCGATTTTGATTCCGTCGTTCTGATCCGGCTCGTCTTTCGGCGGGACGGTTACCTTGAGGATGCCGTTTCTGTACACGGCCCTGACCTTTTCCTGCGCGTATTTGTCCAAGGGAACGAAGTATTTCTGCTTTTCGATATCTTTCAGTTTAAGGCGGCGCTTGAAGTAACGGACGTTTTCTTCAGGATAGCCGGCTTCTTCGCCGTTAGCGGGGCTGTCGGTATCCTTCCCGGCAACGCGGTCCTCGCTGATGCGGGCGGAAAAGACCATGTAGTCGCCCTGGAAAGAGAGGCTGATGTCCTTTTCGTCAAATCCGGCCAGGGCGAATTCGAAAACCATGCTCCGGTCGGCTGTCATGTAGACGTTCATCGGCGGATAGGAATAATTCGGGTAATAATCGACGTTTTCGTCAAAGGGGGCCCTGCCGCCGAACGGGCTTCTGGAACCGAAACGGCTGCCGCCCGGCTCGAAAGTGCCGAAATTGCGCTGGAATTCGTCGTGAAAGTTCTGGGCCGCCTCGAATATCTCATCGAAAATAGCGCCCATGTCCACATAACCTTTGTTGCCCTTCATAAAAGGCTCCTTTCGGGCTTAATGCCCGCCGCAAACCGCGCGCCGTATATAAACGCCAGGTTCGCGAATGTTCCGGCCTTTCGGCCCGGTGTAATACGGACCCCCGTACAGGCGGTTCCGGGGAGACTTTGCTCCCGATCAAAATATAACGCTTATTTTGCGGCAGGGCAAGGGCGCGGAACAGCCCCCGATAATGCCGGCGCGCCGCGGACAGGCTCCCTACTCCCCCAGCACCCGGACTACCGTGACCGGCGTCCGGCCCTGAAAGCGGCGGCAGAGCCTGAAGCAGATGAAGCCCACGGCGGCAAGAGCCGCCACGCCCAAAGCGGCCCGGGCCGGCTCCCCCAGGCCGGGAAAAACAAGGCCGGTAAGGACAAAGGTCCCGGCATAGCCGGCGAGAGGGGGGCAGAGCGCCGTAAGAGCCTGGAGCGCGAGGGAAGGCCGTGAAACGGAAGTCTCCACAAGCTGGCCCGGCGCAAGATCAAGGCCGGCGCTGTTTTCCGCGGTAATAAGCCCCCTTCCTTTTTTGCATTCCGCGTTCATGCAGCCGAAACAGGAGACGCCCGTTTCCTGTTGTATGGTAACAATGGCCCCGTTTACCGAACGGACCCGCCCCCGCTCGATCACGCCGGCCCCCCGCCCGTATCTTCGCCGCCGCCTTCGTCTTCGCCGGTGTCGCCGGTTTCGGCGCCCGCGGCGTATTCCTTTTGCAGCGGCGGGGAGGCCATGGGTTCCACGGGCCGCTTTATCCGGCTGATGGAAAGGGCCCGGCCCCTGCTATCGATATCAAGAAGTACGCCCTGGAGTTCGGGGTTTTCCCACGCCTCCCGGGTCCAGTCGGGAATGCCGGTAAGGTACTCCCTGACGCGGCTTTCAATCTCCGCGCCCCCCACCGAATTGGCGCTTCCGGTCCTGCCCGCGTCGGTGATTATGGCCGTGCCGCCGGGGAGCACTTCCTCGTCGGCAGTCTGGACCCGGGTGTGGGAGCCGATGACTGCGGAACATCTGCCGTCCGCGGCGGCGAAAAGGGTGCGCTTTTCCGCGGTAGCCCCGGCGTGGAAGTCGATGATGATCACCGGCGTCTCCTGGCGCAGCCGTTCCAGCAGTACCGGCAGGCGGGCAATGGGGTTTTCCCCATGGAGCCGGGTAAAGCCGCTCTGCCCTATGGTAACCAGCACGGCGATTTTGGCGTCGCCGGCCTTGAAAACCCGTATACCCCGGCCGGGCGCGGCGCTGTTCAAATTTTCCGGCCTGAGCACAAAGGGGAGTTTTTCGATATTCTCCACCAGGTCCTTCTTGTAGAAGCAGCACTCCCCGGTGGTAAGCACATCCGCGCCAAGCTTGCGGAGATAGGCCGCGTGATTCCTGCCCAGACCGTTGCCCGAGGTAGCCCCGTCGGCGCAGGCAATGACAAAGGAAGCGCCGGTTTCCTTCTTAACCTGGCCAAGGCCTTTTTTTACCGCGTGGATTCCCGCCCTGCCGACGATCTCGGCGATATAGAGAATTTTCACTTTTTCCTGTTTTCAAAACCGGAAAGAACCCGCCCGAATTCCGCGGCGGCATTGTAATCGCCAAGCTCCCGGCAGGCATCCCGCAGATTGTAAAGGGCATCGTAATAAAGCGGGGCAAGGCTCACCGCCTCTTCGAAACAGTGCCGGGCTTCTTCAATAGAACCCTGGGTAAAGTAAAGCACCCCCAGATTATTCCAGGTTTTGGGCGCGTTTGTCTCCCTTACCAGGGCGGCGTGGTAGCATCCTTCGGACAGATCGAATTGGTCCAGTTCGTAATAGATGAGGCCCATGGAAACCCAGGGATCTACCAGGAATTCGTCGATCCCCGCCGCCCGGTTAAAACTGAAGAGGGCCTCCTCATAATCACCGGTACGCTGCTGGGCGATGCCGAGATTATTCCAGAGCAGGGGGTTTTCCGGCTCCATTATCAGGGCTTTTTGAAACAGGGGGATTGCCTCATTCGGCCGGTTGGCTTCGGTTAACGCTATGCCGGAATTGTTTAAAAGCGCCGCAGTTTCCATAAACCCCTCCACGCTGCAAATTATAAACCATATCCGCACTTTAGACTATAGTCCGGGGCAAACGAAGGCGGGAATTCCGGCGCATCCGGCCGCGCCGGGTTTTGGGCCGGTGACAGGCAGGCGCCCGTCACACGGCGGCCGTGTTACCCTTCCAGGATCTTCAGCGCTTCTTCGCGGTAGCAGTCCATAAGATAGGGAATACCCGTTACCCTGGAACACTCCTCGGTAAGCGACATAAGGTCCTTCCTGCTGATTACCCGGACATTGAAACGCCTGGCCCCGGCCATAAGCTGCTGGAGGCCGACTCTGAGCTTGTCCGCGTAACTGTATACGCCGATAGCGCCCAGGGGGATATTGGCGATTTCCTTCGCCCCCACAATGTCCTTGACCCTTTCATAGTTTATAAAGATCTCTTCCGGGGTTTTCCCGTAATCGGAAATGTTTTTGGGGAGAGTCCCGTCCTTGAGCCATTGGCCGATGTTCTTGCCCACCATGCCGGGGATCATCAGGGCGCGGCCCATGCAGACGGCCTTTACAAAGGGCGCTCCCAGGGCCAGGGCTTTGAATACGCCGTCTTCCGAACTGAAACCGCCGGCAAAGGCCAGGTCCGGGACCCGCCCGCCCTTTGAGGCGAGTATCGACGCGAATTCATGGGCCGCGCTGTGGAGGTAAATTGAGGGCATGCCCCATTCCTCCATCATGCGCCAGGGGCTCATCCCGGTGCCGCCCGGGGAGCCGTCTATGGTGAGCAGATCGATTTTAGCGTTGGAACAGAACTTGATCGCCATGGCAAGCTCCCGCAGGCTGTAGGCCCCGGTCTTGAGGGTGACGCGTTTGAAACCCAGTGCCCTGAGCCGCTCCGCTTCCTTCATGAAGCTTTCCTCGCTGACAAAACCCAGGCGGCTGTGCCGCTCAAATTCCCTTATCGCCCCGGCCTTCCACGAAGCCTGGACCACCGGGTCCGAGGGGTCAGGGGTAACGATATAACCCCGTTTCTGCAATTCCAGTGCCCGTTCAAGCTGGGCCACCTTGATCTCCCCGCCTATACATTTGGCGCCCTGCCCCCATTTCAGTTCTATGGTTTCGATCCGGTGCTTGTCGATGATGTATTCGGCCACCCCCAGATTGGTATCTTCCACGTTCATCTGGATGAGTATCTCCCCGAAACCGGTATGGTAACGACGGTAGGCGTCGATACGCCTGTCCATGTCCGGGGCTTTTACCACCTTTTTGGCGGCGTTCAGTTCCAGGCCGGGATCTATGCCGCAGACATTTTCCCCGCAGACAATGGTGACCCCGGAAATGGCCGCCCCGACTGCTATGTGTTCCCAGTTCCTGCGGGCAATTTCCGTGGAACCCAGGGCTCCGGTAAAGACAGGCATGGCCATCTTCACCTTCCTGTCCCAGCCGTATTCGGTCCCGGTATCAACCAGGGGGAATCGGGCCGTATCGGGGCCGGCTTCTACCCCCTCGGGCAGCCCTTCGGCGCCCAGGGCATAACCCTGGATGTTAAGGTGCGAATAATCTACCGGGTAGTTCTTGTCCGCGCCGGCAGTTACATCCCCGAAGGGGCCGGGGTAGATGAGTTCCCGGCCCCGGAACGAAGCCCTGAACACTTCGCAGTTCCCCTTACACCCGTCGATACACCGCGAACACAAGCCGCTGCACGGGACCACGCTGGCCGACCTGTTACCCGACCTGGTTGCGTCATTTCCATTGGGACGCTGTAAATTCATATTTTCCTCCAAAATTTGTGCCGCCGCCCGGCCGTTCTGGCCCGCCCGGAATAACCTGCCCGAATGGCCGGGTTATTCTTGCGGGAAGCCCGCCGCTTGTCGCCAAGGGCAGGCCGTATAGGGGAACGGCCGGGCGGCCGGAAATTAAGCGTCCAGTATAAATAAATTTGATAAAAAAAACAAGGAATTAACAAGCTTTTTCCCGCGGCCCCCGTTATGAGCGCCGCCTTAAGCGGGGTAATAAAAAAGCCGATAATGAAAACCATGAATAAACGAATTAATTTTGAAGATAATATATTTATCCTTAACACCCGGATCAGGGTTGTCCGGGACCTGCTCCTCCTGGAAGCGGACCCTGGTTTTTTTCTGGAAAAAACCCTGAATGATCTGGAATTTATCGGCAATACCCTCTCCGCTTTATTTGACAATCTGGTTACCAATAAAAAATACATCGAAAGAAACGAGCAGCTCCACAATCTTCTGGAAACAGAACGATCCCTTTCCGAGGTGCTTCAAACAATACTTTCCGGAGACGGGGCGTTTTCGGCGGGCAAATTCCCGGCCATACGGGATCGGATAAGCCCGGTTTTGAATCGCAGCCAGGACAGGTACAAAACCATAGAAGGGCTTTCGTTTGAAAAGCCGGCCGCCGCGGCCATGGAGCCTGTAGTGAGCCGGGACGAATTAAACGAACTCCTCAAGGATATGGTATAGGCCAGGCCTCTGCGTTGTTACGCGGCCGGCGCGGCGGGGTTTGTATGCGGATCACCGGGGGAACAATAAAAGGGCGCCAGGTTGAGGTCCCGGCAGGAATTATCCGGCCTGCCATGGACAGGATGCGGGAATCGGTCTTTGCCGTTCTGGGGGACCTTGCCGGCCTTTCATTCCTGGATATGTTTTCCGGGTCGGGCATTATCGCCCTGGAAGCGGCTTCCCGGGGGGCAGGGCCGGTCGAGGCGGTGGAAGCGGATCCCCGGAAACGCAAAACCCTGATCAGAAATGTTTCCATTGCCCCGGCGCGCATAGAATGCCATTTTATCACAGCCGAACTTTTTGTACTGCGCGCGAAAAAGCGATTCGATCTGATCTTTTGCGACCCTCCCTTTCCGTACCGTTACAAGTGGGAACTGCTGCAAAATATTGCCGCGTCGGCGTTATCCGGCCCCGGCTCCCGGCTTCTTTTGCACCGGCCCCGGGAAGACAGCCAGCGGGATTTGATAGAGGGGGGCGTTCCGGGGAAGCTCGCCCATTCGGGCGCGAAGGTATACGGCAGGTCAGTTGTTGATTTTTTTACTTTCGGGGTTTCAAATGAAAATCCCCCTGGCCGGGCCCTGCCAGGAGATCCCCGGGGCATGGACGGCGCGGTTCCGGCCACGCGATAGAGTCTGCGAAAAATCCGCAAGCGCGCCAGGCTGCCGGAATACTGTAATGCCTGTCAGTTTAATTCAAAGGGGCATAATACCCGTCCGCCCGGCATTCGATTTGTCCGATATTCGATTTATTTTGAAAATAAAAGCGTTACGTTCATAAGAGGGGGAATGATCTGCGGCAAGAAAGAACAAAACCGGCAACCATTCGGCCGCCCGGCAAAAAGATTCCATTGGGGAGGGGCTTTAGCCCCGGCTGGATAGCCGCCAAAATTGAACAATTTTTTTCAATATTGTTTGTATTTTAAGAATTTTTATAGTAAATTTATCTATAATGATGTATAATAGTAATTGTCCATGATGTAAAATATTGTGGATGGTTTTCCCCGGAGCCGCGCCCTATATCCGGCCTTGCCCGGAGGCAGAACCGGGTTAAAAAAGATGGATAATAAAAAAGTTTTTGACAAGTTTTCGGGAGAAGCGGTTTTTATCAAGACAACCGCGAAACCTTCGATTGACGCCGCCCAGAAAGCAGCTTTGAACCGCAGGGGAAACGTCCTTTTTAACCAGGGCGATATAGAAGGCGCCCGGCGGGTCTTTCTGACTACCGGGTATTCCGACGGGCTTGTCAGGATAGGGGATTACTATAAGTCGAAAGGACAGTGCCTTGACGCGCTCAGGATGTACTGGATCGCGCCGGATAAAACAAAATCGGAAGCCATTATTGTTGAATTATCCGAGCTGATTAGAAGTTTAATAAAAGAGGGAGAAAAAGTAAAAAATGAACAATGAGGCGAAGCCTGTTCCTGTCGCGGAAAAAGTCCTGGCGGGAACGGATGTTATCCAGGGCGAAGATTCTGACGGCGGCTTTGAAGTATCTGAAATTTCGGAACTCTCCAAAATGGGGTACCAGCTCCTCAAAGAGAAAAAGATAGGCGATGCTATTGGCTGTTTTAACCGGATTCTCGAAGTAGATGAAAACAATAACTACGCGCTGGTAGGCATTGGGGACGCCGCCCGGAAACAAAATAACTTTAAAGAGGCGGTAGAATATTACCGGCGCTGCCTTAGCCATTATCCCGGGAACAACTACGCGCTTTTCGGCCTGGCCGACTGCTACAAGGCGCTTAACCAATACCACAAGGCAATTGAGATATGGGACCAGTACCTGCTCCACGATGACAGGAACGTTACTGTCCTGACCAGGATAGCGGACACCTACCGGAAGATTCACGACTTCAACCATTCAAAAGAAGTGTACCTAAGGGTGCTGGAAATGGACGAAAAAAACCCATACGCCATTATCGGGCTTGGGCATCTGCATTACGACTTTAAGGAATACCGCGACGCCCTGTACTACTGGGAAAAGATGATGGAAACCAGCAAGGACAATGTGGATATCCGGGTTTTGACATCCATAGGCAACTGCCACCGCAAACTGAAAACTTTTGAGGAAGGGATACCCTACTTTGAAAAAGCCCTCCGGCGCGACAACTACAACTTTTACGCGCTTTTCGGGCTTGCCGACTGTTACCGCGGCATGAACCAGCAACACCTTTCCCTTGAATACTGGAACAGAATCCTGGAGATCGATCCCCGCAACAAGGTTATTTTAACCCGGGCGGGCGACGCGTACCGCGGCCTCAGCGTCTTTGACAAAGCCTCCGATTACTACCACCGGGCCTTGAACGTTGAATTCGACACTTACGCGGTTTTGGGCCTTGCCGAGACATCGAAGATCCAGGGCAAATACGATGACGCGGCAGAATCCCTGCGCCGCCTGATTCAGCAGGACCCGAAAAACTACCGGCTGTACCTTGAACTGGCGGACTGTTATGTCAAAAAGAACGACAAGGCCAAGGCGATAGCCGCGCTGGGCGAATTCCAGAGACAGGGGATACGCAACGTTTTTGTGACCGCGGAACTGGAAAAGCTCAAGGCCTGAATTTCCATGCCCTCTGCCCTCCCCCGCAAAACGCCCGAAGCAAAAGAAAAGGGCTTTCTTGCCGGTTATACTCTCGCGGAACTCGCGGAACTGCTTTCCCCGCTGCCCCGCTACCGCGCGGGGCAGATATTTTCCCGGATAAGCGGAGGCGCGGCCTCTTTCGGGGAAATGACCGAGCTTCCCAAATCCCTGCGGCAGGAACTTGGGGAAAAATACTCAGTCTATTCAAGCGAAATAAGCGCGCGCCTTACGGACAGGGACGGAACCGCAAAACTGCAAATAACCCTCTACGACGGCGGCAAAATAGAAGCGGTCCTGCTCGGCGACGGGAAAGACAGGAATACCGCCTGCCTTTCCACCCAGGCGGGCTGCCCCATGGGCTGCGTTTTTTGCAAAACCGGCGCCCTTTCTTTCAAACGCAACCTCCTTTCCGCGGAAATTGTCGAACAGTTTTTGTTCCTCCGCAAAACAGCAGGCAAGGCCGGACCCGGCGCGGGCGGCATTTCCAATATTGTCATAATGGGCATGGGGGAACCCCTGCTTAACCTTGAAGAACTCAGGCGGGCCATTGCCGTGATTACCGCGAAAGAGGGCAGCGGCCTTTCGCCCAGGCGCATTACTGTTTCTACCAGCGGTATAGCCGCGGGCATCCGGGACCTGGCGGAAAAGGGGCCGCCCGTGCGGCTCGCGCTGTCACTAACCACCGCAGACAGCGAATTAAGGGAGCGCCTTATGCCGGTGACGCGGACAAACCCGCTGAAAGAGCTAAAAGCCGCGCTTAAGGAGTATCAAAAAACCGAAAACCGGCGCATTACCCTGGAGATGGTGCTTCTGGGGGGTATCAACACGCGCCAAAAAGATATTGAGGAGCTCGGGCGTTTTGCCGAGGGCCTGGACGTAATAGTAAACCTTATCCCCTGGAACCCGGTAGAAGGCATGTTCTTTGAGGGCCGCGCCCTGCGGGAGCCGGAAAGCGGGGAGCTGGCGGCCTTTACGGAACTGCTTGAAAAACAGGGGATTGCGTATACCCGGCGCCGGCGCAAGGGCAGGGGCGTCGGCGGGGCCTGCGGCCAGCTTGGGGCGGCGGATTAAAGGCTGTTGTCTTTTTCCCTTTTTTTTAAAGTCAAAAATCCGACTATACAGCTGAAAACCGCGCCCAGAATATCAACTACCAGATCTTTCATGGTATCAAAGAGGGCGGCCCTTCCGACAAGGATAGTGCCGTCATACGCGGCATACTGCTGCATATTCAGATCCATGAGCAAATCCATGGAAAATTCGATAACTTCCCAAAAAGTATCAAGCGTAATCGCAAAGCAGAACGAGAACAGTACTACAAACCCGCTGTTCAATTTAATCGGTATTATTTTATTTTCATTGAGAATATCGATCAGGGAAAAACCGAATGAACCGAGCATGACGCCGCTGCATGTGTGCAGCAGGGTATCCCA
Organism: Spirochaetaceae bacterium; assembly: GCA_031267955.1. Lineage (GTDB taxonomy): Bacteria > Spirochaetota > Spirochaetia > Treponematales > Breznakiellaceae > JAIRRR01. The sequence continues at coordinate 11,073 of JAIRYB010000111.1, forward strand.
ATGCGGAAAATTGCGGTAGTAATCGCGTACCTCGCCAAGGATGATCGCGGCGTACAAAAAAAGGACATACACAAGACGGTTTGCGTTGGTAATTGAAATTTTGAAGTGCTTTTTCAACAGCCCGGGCAAATATATAAGGACAATGCCCAAAAAACACTGTAATATGATCTTGATAAAGTCTTCTTTTTCGTGGCGTGACGCCCAGAGGCTGGTACCCAAAGACGCGGCTACCAAACCGGTTATCGCGTAAATCAGGGAGATAACGAGCGACGCCAGTACAAAATAGGTTATAATCAGGGCAATCTTTCTGCCTTTTTTTTCAGGCATACTCGCCGCAAGCCCGGCGCGCGCGTTTCCCACATTTTTATTTTATCATATCCGCGATACAAAAACAAGAGGGCAGGATTCCGGGAATACGGATTAACTGTTTCGCCCCGGACAACGGGGTATTGCCGCCGAAAACCCGCGGGCAGGCTGGGGGATTTATTCGCTCTCGTTTTAGCCTTTCATTGACGTTATTATTCCTCTGGCGGCCTGTATCCTTTCGCCGTATTCAGGTATTCCGTTAATTTTTTTTATTTCTTCATCGTTTAATAAACCCAGGCTTACCAGATCGTTTTTTGAAAAATTGCGCGCGAATACCATGTAATAATCCAGAAGCAGTATTTTATTCCTGGCGCGCGCATCAAGGCTGTTGAATTTGTCAAAGGATCTTTTGATTGTAACAAAAAACCATACAATATTTTTAAGGGATATAACCATTAAAACTGTTATTGATACTGTAATGACCATATCTGGCATTTTATGAATCCACCGTTTATTTTTCGAAAAACACAACTATTTAGCCAGATGACTAAGCCCGTTCCGCCAAAAGCCGTCAAAATCCCCGTGCCTTGCCCGGCCTATGCCGTTATAATTCCCGCAGGCCCGCCTTTTTCCGGAACCCTTGGCTTCGCTGCCGCTGTTTCGGCGCCATCCAGTGTTTCAAACGGCCCTTCCGCGGCCCGTTCGCCCTGCCCTTCTACCTGGGCCTTGTCGATTTTACTGATAAAATCCAGGGCGTCGCTGGTCCCGCCCATCTGGATAAAGGTAAGCGCTTTAAGCATTCCAAGAACCTCCGCCTGCCTTTTCTCCGGCAGCCGCGTAAAATTCTTTACCAGCTCAGGAAGTCCATTTTTGTTCATAATATGTTCCAAAAATTTAAAATTTAATATGACAATATCGTAATTATTACATGACAAAATCATAGCAGTCAAGTATTTCGGATATTTTTCCCTTGAATATAGGTTTTTTTTGGTCTACCATTTCCGTCATGGATGAAGAGGCCAATCTTACCGCCAGCCAGCGGGTCAAATTCCTTCGCAAAGAGCTAAAACTAACCCAGGCCGAATTCGCGAAACTGATCTCCGTTTCAACCTCACTTATTACCTACTTAGAGCAGGGCAAACGGACTCTGAACGACCGGTATATCAAGCTTATCTGCGATTCTTTTGGAGTCAACTCCCAGTGGATAAAAACCGGGAAGGGAAGTCTCTACAACGAGGAAAAAGAGGCGAGGGTAAGCAAATTATTGGCCCTTTTCAAAGGGCTTAAACCCCGATACCAGCAATTTGTCCTCAAGCAAATAGAGGAATTTCTCAAGATGCAGGACGAAGAAGGGTAGCTCTGCTTCAGCTATAGGACGAGAGCAGTTTTCCCCGCTGGCCGGTAAGTTCGAGGTAGGCGGTTTCGGCAAGGCCGAAACCGGCGTTTTTCGTAAAGTCCCGGGCGTATTCGTCGTAAAGCATATCTTCGTACATCTGCCCGGCAAAGCCTGTATCCATTAACCCGGATTTTTGTACGGTGCTCCTCATGCCCTTTATGAGGGTTTTTACCAGGAAGGTTTCCAGCTCGAGGCACTGTTCGTAGAGCTTGTCTTTTTTGTCGACGACGGGCTTTTTCGCGGCGGCTGAATCGGCGGGATCGCCATTGCCCCGCGCCGCCTCTTCCAGATAGCGCGCGAAACTGTTTTCGGCCGGCAGGCCGGCGGCCCCCGCGCCGCGCCGCGCGATGCCCAGCGATTCTACCCCGTAGCGGCCCTGCTCAAGGTAATGCCCGCCCAAAGCCCCGATATCCATCCGCTAATCTCCCTTCCTATCTTTTCAGCCCGGTCGCCGTGCCGAGCATATTGTCGCTGGTTTGTATGGTCCGGGAATTGAACTCGTAGGCGCGCTGGGCCACGATCAGGTCCACCATTTCCCGCACCACCGATACGTTGGACATTTCCAGAAATTTGTGGTATATCTTGCCCATGCCGTCAAAGCCGGGCCGCCCGGGGACAGGCTCGCCGGAAGCGCCGGTTATCTTAAACAGGTTTTCGCCTACCGCGGTGAGCCCCACGGGGTTGGGGAAGCGGTAGAGCTCTATCTGCCCTACTTCGACCGGCTCGGTAGGATCGATCTCCGGCACGACAACGGAAACCCTGCCGTCCTGGGAAACCGCGATGCTCTGGGGAAGGAAATTTTCGGGCATCACGATATCCGGGAGTAGCCAGTAGCCGTTGCCGGTTACCATGCGGCCTGTCGAGTCCACCTGGAAGGCGCCGTTGCGGGTGTAGGCGTAACTGCCGTCGTACATCTGGATACGGAAAAACCCGTCGCCTACAATCGCCATATCGTAGACATTCTCCGTGTTCTGGGGAGCGCCCTGGGTGAACATACGCTGGGTATCCGCAAGCTTGACCCCGTGGCCCATCTGCACGCCCACCGGCACTACCGTGTCTTCTGTGGCGGGTGTGCCGGCGGTTTTTACGGTCTGGTAGAGCAGATCCTCAAAATCGGCCCGCATTTTTTTGTAGCCCGAAGTATTCACATTGGCAAGGTTATTGGAAATTGTATCAATATTCGCCTGCTGGCCGATCATCCCGGCCGCGCCGGTCCATAAACTCCGTACCATTCATCGATCTCCTTTACCCTAATTTAGCCGTTTGGTTGATCAGGACCCCAAGCATGGAATCGCCTGTCTGTATTACCTTCTGGTTCGCCTCGTAGGCGCGGTTTACCTCGATCATCTGCACCATTTCCACCACCGGGTCCACATTGGCGGCCTCGACAAAGCCCTGGACCACGCGGGGGCGTTCCGTCCCTTCCATGACGCGGGCCTCCCCGGAAAATTCATTCGACCTGTAGAGGCTGGACCCCTGTTTCTGCAAATAACGGTCCAGATCGAATTCCACAAGTTTCAGGGTGTCCAGCAGCTGGGTCTGTTCCCACTGGTTGTTATCCCTGGAAACCATCAGATTGGGATCGTTGCTGTCATAGGCGGCGTTTATCCAGATTCTGCCGTCCTTGTCTACCTGAAAATTATTGGTCTTTACCCTGACAGGCCCGTTCTCCCCCAGTACCGGATAGCCTTCCTTTGTTTCAAGAATGCCTTCCTTGCCCAGCTGGAAAGAGCCGTTCCGGGTATAGCGCTCGCCCCAGGGCGTGGCTACGGTAAAAAACCCCCCGCCGTCCAGGGCTATGTCGAAATCGCTCTGGGTTTCTTTCATGGCGCCCTGGGTAAAATCGGTAAAAAGCTCGTTGACTTCCACGCCGGTACCGACCCTGCCGATAATCGGGGCTTCGTCGCCCGAACCGAAGGGATGGCGGTACACGCCGTCATCGCTCATACGGCGCAGGAGGAGTTCGGGAAACGCCTTGTGGGCGGTTATGTCTCTTTTATAACCGTCGGTGTCCACATTGGCCAGGTTATTCGCCACAGCGTCAAGTTTCCACTGCTGGGCCCTCATGCCGCTCGCGCCGGTATACCATCCTCTTATCAAGCCGTTCTCCTTTGGAGGCGGGGGTAGCCGGAGACCCCGGACCCGGCCCTGGCCGGGGAGGAGGCTCTGGCGCAGGGGGGCCGGACCCGGCCTGTTTTTACGCGCCCGCCGTACGGTAACAGGCCCCCCTACTGAACAATCGCGCTCCCTTGAATATCGGTTTTTTCGGCGCGCCCCTTAAGCCATTCGCGCCTTTCCGCTTTCCCCGTACTCTGATACAATGCCTCTGTATGAGGCATCCCTACCGCCCGGCGCGGGGGAGTTCCCGGCGTTTAGGCCAGGGGGCTGTTTTTCTTTGCGCCGTCCTTTGGAGTACGAGCGGCCTGTTTATCAAGCTGGTAGACGCCCACCCCATGGTAATCGCCGGCGCGCGGAGTTTTTTCGCGGCCCTGGTTTTGCTGGCGTTCCGCGCCCTCCGCCCGCCCCGCCGCGAAAACGGGCCGGGGATTCCGGCGGACGGCTTTTCCGGGCAGACGGACGGAACGGCCCAGGGCGCGACGTTAAAAGAACTGCGGGAGGCCCGCTTTTTTACGATTCTGGGCGGCCTGAGCTACGCGGCTACGATGATCCTGTTTGTGGCGGCCAATAAACTGACCTCGCCGGCAAACGCCATACTGCTCCAGTACAGCGCCCCGGTCTGGGCGGCTCTTTTCGGCTGGGCTGTTGCCGGGGAAAAACCTTTCAGGGAACACTGGGGGGCTCTGGCCCTGGTACTCTTTGGGCTTTTTATTTTTTTCAGGGACGATCTGGGCGGGGGGAATATTCCGGGCGATATTATCGCGCTGGCCTCGGGCGTCTGCTTCGGCTTTAATTCGGCGGCCATGCGCATGATCAGGCGCGGCAATCCTGCGGATTCCATGCTGCTGGCCCATGTTTTTACCTTTGTCTTCTGCTTTCCCTTTTTCTTTTTTTACGCGCCGCGCCCCGACGCCGGGATGGCCTTGTCGATACTGTTCATGGGGGTTATCCAGATCGGCGCGGCGTCCCAGCTTTTTTCCTACGGGATCAGGCGGATTACCGCGGTCCAGGCCATGCTTACCGCCATGGTGGAGCCGGTGCTGAACCCGGTATGGGTACTTCTGGTTACCGGTGAAAAACCTTCGGTATCGGCGCTGATCGGGGGGTCCGTCATTATTGCCGCCGTTGCCGCGTCGAGCCTTATAGGGTGGAGGCGGGACCGCAGGAACGATTAACAGTGAGGGATTAGCGGTTAGCAAAGAACAGGGGACAGGGGGAAGACTGATACCCCTTGCATTCCCGTAGGCAGGAGCGGGGCGGTTTTCAGCGGATCAGCATGGCGTCCCCGTAACTGAAAAAACGGTAGCCGCGCCGCACCGCCTCGGCATAGCTTTCCAGGATAAAGTCGCGGCCCGCGAAGGCGCAGGCCAGCATGAGCAGGGTTGACCGGGGGGTGTGGAAATTCGTGAACAGCATGTCCACCGCCCTGAACGTATAGCCGGGATAGATAAAGATCGAGGTGGCGCCGCCCCCCCGGCGCAGGGTCCCGGTTTTTTCGTCCCAGGCGGATTCCAGGGTCCGGACGCTGGTGGTCCCGACGGCGAGAATCTTTCTGCCTTCGCCCCTTGCCTTTTCAATACGGGCCGCGGTTTCATCATCTATTGTATAAAACTCCTCGTGCATCGAGTGGCCCTCGATATGTTCGGAACGTACCGGGAGAAAAGTGCCGAGCCCTACGTGAAGCGTGACAAAGGCGCATTCCATACCATGCCTTTCAAGGCCCGCGAGAATTTCCCGCGTAAAGTGAAGCCCGGCCGTCGGCGCGGCGGCGGATCCTGTAACGGCGGCGTAGACTGTCTGGTAGCGGTCGCCGTCGTCCGGGGTGTCCCCGCGCCGTATATAGGGCGGGAGCGGGACGCGGCCGTGGATGTCAAGCCACGCGTCGTCAACAGGCCCGTCAAAAACAAGCGCGCGGCGTTCCTCCCCCCCGCCGGCAAGAACCGCCCCCATGCCGCCGCCGAAAATATAGCGGCTTCCGGCGCGGCGGCGCTTTGACCGCTGTACCAGGGCCTCCCAGAACCGGCCGCGGCTTTCCCCGGAAAAGCCGGGGGGCGCGGAGGGAAGTTCGCGGAGGAGCAGGAATTCCGCCCGCGCCCCTGTCCGCTCCGACACGCCCAAAAGCCGCGCCCTGCGTACCTTTGAGTTATTGAACACCAGCAGCGTCCCCTTTTCCAGAAGCCGGGGCAGTTCCGCGGCAAGGTGGTGGCTCGCGGTACGGGAAGCGCGATCCAGCGCCATAAGCCGGCTTTCGCCCCGCCTTTCAGGAGGAAACTGGGCGATAAGCCCTTCCGGCAGTTCAAAGGAAAAATCGCTGGTTTTCATTGTGTTTGCTAAAAGAGGCTCGCCCCGCCGCCGGCCTTCCGCCCTGATTGCAGATGCTCGTACGCCAGGGAGGTCGCCATCCTGCCGCGCGGGGTCCGCTGGAGCAGCCCCGACTGGATAAGATAAGGCTCGTAGTAATCTTCCAGGGTGTCCACGGCCTCCCCAACGGAAATAGCCAGGGTTTCCGCGCCCACAGGCCCGCCGTTAAAACGGTTGATGATAACGGCAAGTATTTCCCGGTCGTGTTTTTCCAGGCCGAGCGAATCGATCTCAAGCCGCTTCAAACCCTGCACTACAACCTCGCGGGTAATCGACGGCGCTTTTTCCACCTGGGCAAAATCCCTCATGCGCCGCAAGAGCCGGTTCACCACCCTCGGCGTGCCGCGCGAAGAAGCGGCAAGCAGCGACGCCGCCACGTCATCGATACTGACGCGCAGTATTTTCGCCGAGCGGCGCACTATCGCCTCCATGTCCGCCTGCTCGTAAAAGGAAAAGCGGCAGCTAATGCCGAACCGGCTTATCAGGGGGCTGGCCACATTCCCCGCCTTGGTCGTGGCCCCTACCAGGGTAAAGCGGGGGATGGCTATTCTGAGGGTCCTCGCCCCCGGCCCCTGGCCGATAACCCAGTCCAGCTCGTAATCTTCCATGGCAATATAGAGCATTTCCTCGATCGCGGGCTTGAGCCGGTGTATCTCGTCGATAAAAAAAACATCGTTTTCCTTGAGCTTTGTCAGAATCCCCACCAGGTCCTTGGGCTTGTCCAGGGCCGGCGCCGAAGTCATGGTTAGATCCGTCCCAAGCTCGTTCGCAACCACCTGGGCCAGGGTTGTTTTCCCAAGCCCCGGCGGGCCTATAAGGAAAAGATGATCCAGGCTTTCGTTCCGCTCGCGGGCCGCGGCGATAAACACCGAAAGGTTTTTCTTCATCGCATCCTGGCCGAGGAATTCCCCAAGGGTCCGGGGGCGCAGGGATAAATCCCTGTCGTCATCCTGAAAACGCCGCTCAGGGCGTACAACGCCGGAATTTTCCGCGCCTTTCCCGGCCTCCCCGCTTCCCGCGAAGGGGCCGCTTCCCGGGGGAAAACCGTTCCCCCCGGCCCTGTCCGCTTCCGCCTTTCCCATAATAAACGCCGGCTCCTTTCCGCGCGGCTTTTAAAGCCCGCTTAAATAAACTATCGCCTGCCTGAAAAGCCGCTGTTCCTTTTCGGCCGGGCCCAGGCCCGGCTCAAGGGTTTCCTCGGCGCGGGCAAGCGCGGATACGGCGGCCCGGCGGTCGTAACCCATGCCGGCCAAAGCCTCAGCCAGTTCGTCGTAAGGGGAGGCGGACGGAGACGCCGGCCGGGAAACGGCAAGTTTTCCCTTAAGGGCCAGAATCATCTTCTGGGCCGTTTTCTTTCCAAGGCCCGGGACAGCCTCAAGCCGGCCCAGATCCTCGTTTTGCAGGGCATTTTCCAGATCTTCCTGGCTTATGCCGCCCATGATCTTGATCGCGCCCCTGGGGCCTATCCCCTCAACCTTGAGCAATTCCAGAAAAATATGCCGGCCGGATTCATCGGCAAAGCCGTAGAGCTTCATCTGATCCTCGCGGTGGTAAAGCCAGAGAAAGGCTCTGCCCTCTTCCCCGGCCGGGGGAAAGCGGTTCAAGTCCATACCCGGCACCGTGATATCCCACTCGACGCCGCCGGTCAAAATACGCAGGGTGTCGGGAAGTTTTTCGGTAATGGTCCCCCGGATGCTGTTAAACATGGGGCAAGTATAGCAAAAAAGGGGGATTGCAAACAGATAGCGAAGAGCGGGGACAGGGATCGGATAGCAAAGGGCAGGGGCGGGAATTCAAGAGCCGGAATTTGGGCGCATCCGGCGCTTTGCGCCGGACCGGGCTATCCGGGGCTCCGCGGTACCCGCTCCGGCCTCCTCGGACCGCCCCTCAGTTCCGGCCCTGCGGTGGCGCGCTCCGCGCCCCCTCCTATCCCGTGCGTCTATGATAAAAGTCAAGCAGTTTTTTCAAATCTGATAGATCTCCGCCAATACCCGCCTCCTCAACGCCGTCCTCGCCAGCCTCGCCTTCTTGTACTCGCACAGCCTTTCATACCACTCCCGGAACTTCAAACTCGACGACAATAACTGGATCAGCGGCTGCGTCAGCAGCGTCATCGACAGCTTACGCCCCTTCTTGTTCGTCCCCTTGTTCTTTACCGTCGTGTTCGAATTCGCTACCCGGGGCGCGGAACGGGTCCGCAGCATGGTCCGACAGACGCCCGATACCTTGCCCAAGGCGGGGAATTTCCGGTATTATTCCCATACGCACCGTTCGCGGCAGCGCCATCTTATTTTACCTACATCATGAAGGAGACGGAACATGGAGATTTCGGCCTTGCAAAAAGCCCGTTACAGTTATACGCCCAAACTCCCCGCCAGCTTAAAACAGAACATCGGCGAAATCGCGGTACATTTCGGAGATCCTACCGAGTCGCTCGCGGATCAGGCAGCCCTGAAAGAACTCTTCAAAAACATCTACGGCAAACCAATCGTAACTTTTGCCGAAGGGCAGAACACCGAAATTTGCCGGCCGCTCACCGTAGGAGTTATCCTCTCGGGCGGACAGGCGCCCGGGGGGCACAATGTGATCGCCGGGCTTTACGACGGCCTTAAAAAGGGGAACAGCAAGTCAACGCTTTACGGTTTCCTGGGCGGCCCCTCCGGGCTTACCGACAACAAGCCCCTGGAAATTACCGGCGGGCTTATTGATCAGTACCGGAATACCGGCGGCTTCGACATCATCGGATCGGGGCGTACAAAAATTGAGACGCCCGGGCAGTTTGCCGCGGCGCTGGATACGGCGAAAAAACTCTCCCTTGACGCGATAGTGATCATCGGCGGGGATGATTCCAACACCAACGCCGCGCTTCTGGCCGAATATTTCGAGGAAAAAAAAGCGGGCGTCCAGGTTATAGGCTGCCCCAAAACCATCGACGGCGATCTTAAAAACGAATATATCGAGGCGTCCTTCGGTTTCGACACTGCCTGTAAAACCTACAGCGAATTAATAGGGAATATCGGGCGGGACGCCAACAGCGCGAAAAAGTACTGGCACTTTATCAAGCTTATGGGAAGGGCCGCCAGCCACATCGCCCTGGAATGCGCGCTCCAAACCCAGCCGAATGTCTGCCTTGTTTCCGAGGAAATCGAAAAACTGGGGCTTTCCCTGTCCCAGGTTGTGGACCGGATCTGCGCGTCCATTGCCGGGCGGGCGGAAAACGGCGACAATTTCGGCATAGTACTGATCCCCGAAGGCCTGGTGGAATTCATCCCCGAGATAAAGCAGCTTATCGGGGAACTTAACGACATCATGGCCGCGAACCAGGAAGAATTCGCCCGGATCGAGTCAGACTCGTTCCATGAAATCGCTGTCTGGCTCGCGAAAAAACTTTCGGGCGTCTCCGAATCCGTATTCCTAAGCCTTCCCGAAAGTATCGCGAAAGAACTGCTCGCCGACCGGGACCCTCACGGGAATGTCCAGGTCTCGCGTATTGAAACAGAAAAACTGTTAATCCAAATGGCTGAAACGCGCCTCGCCGAAATGAAAAAGGCCGGCGCCTACAAGGGCAAGTTCAGCGCCCTGGGGCATTTCTTCGGCTACGAGGGCCGCTGCGCCTTCCCCTCGAATTTTGACGCGGATTACTGCTACGCCCTGGGCTTCAGCGCCTTCGTGCTCATCGCGTCGGGGCTTACCGGCTACCTTTCCAGCGTGCGCAACCTCACGGCCCCGGCAAATGAATGGATAGCCGGCGGCGTCCCCCTCACCATGATGATGAACATGGAACGCCGCCACGGCGCCCAAAAGCCGGTCATCCGCAAGGCCCTGGTGGAACTGGACGGCGCGCCTTTCAAGGCATTCGAAAAGGCCCGCGGAAAATGGGCCGTTGAAACCTGTTTCCTTTTCCCCGGATCAATCCAGTACTACGGCCCCGGCGAAGTCTGCGACCAGCCTACAAAAACACTAAGACTGGAAAAATGCCGGGCATAAAAAGTTAGAAGGACAATTCTATGGCGGATTTTTTTAAAGTTTTTCGTTCCGGGCGCGCCCGGCGGCCGGCGTCTATCCGGTACTGCTGGGTGTTCGCGTTTTTCCTCGCGACAGGATTCGTTTTTGCCCAGGCCGCGAATGACGGCGCTCCCCCTTCCCGGCAAGACGCCGCCCCCGGCCGGGAACAGGCGCTCACGCTGAAACGGATCTTCCTCTACAGTTCCGGGGTGGGTTTTTTCGAACACCGGGGGAAGCTTCCCGGTACAACGGGGGCGGCTGAAATCGTCCTTCCCATTAAAGAAAACGCCGTAAACGATGCGCTTAAATCATTGCAAATAACCCTGCCGCAGGCAAGGCAGGGCGCGTCGGGCGGGGAGCCCCCCCTTACGGTAAGTTATCCGTCGGCCGCTTCCCTTTTCAATACTTTAAGGTCTTTCAAGGTGAACCTCCTGGGGAATCCGGGAATAGCGGAAATACTCCGGGGGCTCCAGGGTGAAGAGGTGGAGATAAGCGCGCCCAACCCTATAAAGGGCCGGATTGTTTCGGTGGAGTACCGGCAGCCCGCAGCCGGACCCGATAACGGCAGAGCTATTACCGAAGCGTTCCTCTCGCTTTATACCGGGGGCGCAATCGCCGTCATAAACCTCAAAGACATTAGAAGCTTTGCCTTTAACAGCGATGAGATAAACGCCGATCTGAAAAACGCCATGGACCTTATCATGGCGTCAAGGGACAACGGAAAGCGCGAACTGCGTATAAGCATACCCCCCTCGCTAAGGGGAAGCGAGGCGGTTCTAAGCTACGTAATCCCGGTCCCGGTATGGAAGGTTTCCTATCGGCTGGATCTTTCCCAAACGCCCGCCCGGTTCCAGGGCTGGGCCATTATCGACAACGACAGCGATACCGATTGGGACAATGCGGGCCTTTCCCTGGTTTCAGGGCGGCCGGTGTCGTTTATACAGGAACTCTACCCCCCCTACCACGTGTTCCGCCCCACCCTGCCCCTGGCTATCGCCGGTGCCGCCGAGGCCCGCAGCTACGCGGGCGGCTATAGCGCGGCGGCGGGAATGCAGGACAAAGCCGCCAGTAACGATTCGGCGGAAATGGCGGCGCGCGCCCCGAGAAGGGCCGTCGCCAGCATGGCCGCCGAGGCTGAATATGCCGGGGAAGGGTACGCCGAAGCGGCGGCCGCGCCCGCCCCTGCGCCGCTACCCGCTTCGGCAAGCGGCGCGGCTCTGGCGGATCAGTTCGAATTCACCCTGAAGCAGCCGGTAACGGTAAAACGCGGGCAGAGCGCCATGGTACCCCTTATAGAGGGCAGCGTCACCGTCAAAAAACTCCTGGTGTTTTCCGGCGCAGGAGCGGCCAGGGCCGCAGGCGCGGAATCCAACGCGGCCCTTGCCGCCGAAATTACCAACAGCACCGGCATGAAACTTCCCGCCGGCCCCATCACGGTATACGACGCGGGCGCCTATGCCGGGGACGCCCTGATAGAATTCCTGGGCAGCAACGACCGGCGGCTCATTTCCTACGGAGACGATCTTACCGTGACGGGAAATACGCGCGTCTCGGGAAGCCGCCGCCTGAGCGCCGTCGCGATAAAGGCCGGAATCATGACCGTGACGCGCAGCCAGATTTACGAAACCGTTTACACGCTAAGAAACGCCTCCCCGGAAACCAAACAGCTTGTCATAGAACACCCAATTTCAGCCGGGACGGCCCTTGCGGAACCGGCCTCGGCGGACGAGCGTACCGGCAGCCTTTACCGTTTTAACAAAACCCTTGGGGCAAACGGAAACCTGAATTTTACGGTAAGGGAGGAGCGGCCGGTTCTTGAACAGGTAGTGCTTGCCCGTACCCAGCTTGATTCCTGGCTCAGCTATACTGCCGGCGAACCCATCCCCCCCGATGTAAAGGCGGCGCTGGAAAAGGCGGTGGAACTTAAACTCGCCCTTGAAACAGAAAGGGCTGCCCTCGAGGAACTTAACGTACGGCTCGGGCGGCTTATCACGGAGCAGGAACGCGTCCGGCTCAACCTGGAAGCGGCCGGGAACCAGTCCGTCCAGGGCCAGGAATACCTGCGCCGCCTTGCCTCGGCGGACAGTGAAATTGACGGGCTTTACACAAAGATCGACGAGGCGAACGCAGCCGTCCGTAACGCCGGGCGTGGCCTGGACAGTTACCTTTCCTCGCTGAATTTCTAGCAGCCCGTTACGCCTGCGGATTTTTGCATATTCATGCAAAAAATCCCGATTAGCCTGTTACCGGCCGGCGCTTTCCCGGCAGCCGCCTGTCTATACCGCTGAACACAGTCTCCAGATCGTCAAAGGTAAGCGCGGCGGCCCGGTCAAGCGGGGTAGGCATGTTGTTTACAATGACAATCCTGCCGCCCGCCCGCAGGGTGATTTCCGGAATAGCCGCGGCAGGGTAAACCGTAAGGCTCGTACCCAGGACCAGCACCAGATCCGATTCCCGCGCCAGCAGTTCCGCGTCGCGAAGCGCCCGCGATGGAAGATTCTCCCCGAAAAAAGTTATGGCGGGCTTGAGTACCGCGCCGCATTTGCCGCATTTGGGGAGCCCTCCCCGCCCGACAATTTCAGCCGCCCGGTCAAACGCCATAAGGTCGGGGGTTCCAAAACTGCCCGAGGGTTTTGAGACGGCAAGCTCTTCCACGCGGGAAAGTTTTGAGCAGCGGCGGCAGTAATGGACCGAGGGAGAGCCGTGGATTTCGATAACTCGGCTGCTGCCGCCTTTCTGGTGGAGCAAATCGATATTCTGGGTGATGACCCCTTTAAGGCGGGAAGCCTTTTCAAGTTTCCCCAGAACAAGGTGGACGACGGAGGCTTCCTTTTCTTTGAGGTTGTAGATAAAGTCTTTTGAGTGGCTGTAGTAAAACGACGGATCCCGGTTAAAATAATCAATATCGAATATTTTTTGCGCGTCCATGTCGTTGTAAAGGCCGTTTTTCCCCCGGAAGTCCCGAATCCCCGAAAGGGTACTCACCCCGGCCCCGGTAAGGGCCGCGCAGTTTTTTGCGCCGCTAATAAGCTTAAAGAGAAAGTCCAGTTTTTCCTCAAACGGCAGATCGTTTTCCGGTAAATTATTTTGCAGCATATTTTTTCAACAGCTCCGTTATGCCGGGTTTATTGAACAGCATGGCGTATGTCCTGGCGCTGGCGCCCAGGGCGTCAGGCTCATCCGTATTTGCCCCTGCCTTAAGGAGCAATTCCACAAAAGGCTCGTCGCCCAGGCCCACGGAAATGATCAGCGCCGACTGGCCGTCCTTGCTTTTAACATTTACGCCCGCGCCGGCCTTGAGAAGCAATTCCGCGATACCGCAGTACTTTCCCAGGGCGCAGTCGATAAGCGCGGAACCGCCCCGGTCCGCCGAAAGCGCGTTTGCATCGCAGCCGGCTTTGAGCAAAATTTCAACAAGGCCCCTGTCGCCCGCCCTTGAGGCAAGGCAGATCAGGGGAACCCCCGCACTGTCGCGCGTATTTGCGGAAAACCCGGCCTGTAAAAATAGATTTACCGCAGCGGCGTTTTTCGCCGTAACACAGCCGCAAAAGGACGCCTCGCTAAAGGGGATACCCATATCAAGCAATCCCCTCTTCGCCGTCCAAGTCTTTTCCCCGGCGGCCCATTCCCCAATGTATTCGGGAAGGCGCTTTTCCAGGTCTTTTTTCCCCGCCAGGGGGATTACTGTTTTGGCGAATATCTTGGGAACCGCCGCCTTCCTCCCGCTGTACGCGATAAGCCCCTGCCCCCGCCCCCGGCAGAGGCCCGCAAAATAGGCAAACCACGGCGATTCGTAGGCATGCCCGGTAATAACCGCGATGACGCGGGCATCGGCCGTCATCCCCCCGCCAAGCGATGATCCCGAAGCGGCCCAGCCGCCGTCTATAGTAATTTCCCTGGAAGATACTTTTAGCCCTTTTAATTGTTCCCGGATAATGCCCCGGGCAATCTCTTTTCCTTCCGCTTCGTGGAGTACCAGCAATTTCATTTTGCCCGCCTGATTCTTTGCATTATGTTATTATCGGAATGATTTGAGCATTTTGTAACTCGCGCCGCGCAATGCCTCCATAAAAAAGACAGTTTTATCGCGGAATTACGCCAAAACTGCGGAATTTTACATTGCGGGCCTTATTTGAAAGTCCGGTTTAATACCCCGTCGAAGCACCGGTTCGCGCCTGCCTTAATCCGTGTCGCGATCCGTGTAGAATTCGGCCCAAACAGGATAATGATCGCTTACGGCCCTTGGCACAATCCCCATCCGCTCAAAATCGTAGATTTCGTCAAAACGGATTACGCCGAAATTACCGGTAAAATCTTCCGCCGCTTCGGAAGTAATAATAAAGCGGTCGTAGGTATTGTCGCTCGCG
>JAIRYB010000194.1 GCA_031267955.1 Spirochaetaceae bacterium
CACCCCAAACAGGGTTTCCATGTTGCTCCGCTTCCGCCGCTCTTTCATAGCCCGCTGAAAGTTCAGCATCGACTGGTGCATGAAGAAAAACACCGCAAACGCACTCTTTATTCGAAAGTCTGGTTTAATACCCCGGAGCTCTGCTCCGGCTCAAATAACGCAATGTTCACAAAATTTGGTATTAAACCAGACGGTATAATAAGCTTCCTATCGAACGAGCCTCCGCTCGAACGAAATCGAAGCTAAAGATACCGCGGAGCTCTGCTCCGCGGAGGCTCATTCGCGTTTCACTTGGGATAGGCGACGACTTTGACAATGAATTCGCCCTCAAACTCTATTACGACTACAATTTTGACGGCGGATTTAAAGCAGGAATACTAATTGGAGCTTATTCCTCCAATAAAATTTATAAACCGCCCCGGTATACGCCGCCTCCGCCGCCCACGCCCCGCCCCCAGCCCGCGCCGCAGGCTCCGCCCCAGCCGTCGCCCCGCCCTCAGCCAACGCAGTATCCGACGCTGACTCCGGAAGAATTACGCAGGGTTGAGCTGGCGTATGCCGAAACGGTCCGGGATATTGAACGGCGGGGGAAGCGCCTGTATATCCGTAGCGCGCCGGAACGGGCGGCGTTTATCCAGCGTTACCAGGGGAATCTGAACACAGCGCAGGTTAATGAAGCCAGAAACCGGCGGCTTCCGTATTACAGCATCAGGACAACATCCCAGGAGGATATTGTCGCTCTTGCCAGAAGGGAGCCGGACGATTTTCTCAGGGTACGCATGATTCATGACTGGGTATCCGATATTTTTGCGTATGACTACGACCTTTTGTGGTGGATGGATAATGTAAGCGGGAAAAACGCCGAGTTTACGCTGGGAAAAATTATCGAACGGCAGCGCGGCGTATGTTTCGAGTATGCCATCTTGTTCTGGTTTCTGACGGACGCGGTTGGTCTTGATACGTATCTAATCTCGGATTATTCCGAACCGGGAGTGGGGCATGCCTACAACATGGCGCTCATTAACGGTACAGGATATATCATTGACACTACCTGGGATTCCGGAAACTGGTTTGTAGGCGGCAGGATTACCAGATTTGAGCGGATGGTTTCGAAAAATTACTTTATGCCGGGCATTTCCCAATCGTACCGGCAAAGAGGCTGGTAAGACAGGGGGCGCAAGGGCAGCGGACACTGCCTACAGCGGGCAGGGCCGGCGGATCGGGCGCTCGCGGGCGGTATTCTGCTTTATCAGAATATCGATAAAAAAGGATCGATACACACCGTTTTCTATTGACTACAAAGCACAGCGCCTTATACTTAATTGTATGGCGTAGAAATGCCCTTGCAACGCGACGGTTCAGGGGCATTGAAACGCTAAATTTTTACCCAATACGAACGGAGGCGTTATGGCATCGGCAAGCGGGGCGGCGGCAAAGTATACGGAACCGAAGGATATCGACTTTCCTGAAAATTTGTCCGCTTTTATAACCGAGTGGAAGAGCAAACCGGGCAGCCTGATCATGATTCTGCACAAAACCCAGGAGACATTTGGCTATATCCCCCGGGCGGCGGCGGAAAAGATTGCGCTGATCACGAGGATTCCGCTGGCGCGGATCTACGGGGTTATCACTTTTTATCATTTTTTTAAGACGACCAAGCCGGGCAAGTACAAAATATCGGTCTGCCTGGGAACGGCCTGTTACCTTAAAGGCGGGCAGGATCTAATCGAAGAAGTCCGGAGCATTCTGGGGATCGGCGAAGGGGGCGTTACCGAAGACGGGCTTTTCTCCATCGATCCTGTGCGCTGCGTGGGCTGCTGCGGCCTTGCCCCGGTGGTTACTGTAGGCAATGACACCTACGGCAAAGTAACAAAGGAACAGCTTCCGGAAATTATCGCCAAATACAAAAACCTTTGATTCTATGAAACACAGCTGCCTGGGCGACATCGTTATAGACATCGCCCAGAACGCGGCTTGTTCCGGCGCGGATCTCCTGGAACTTGAAATCGACGGCAGGGGGGCGTTTGGTTTTACCATCCGAGACAACGGCAGGGGCATGGCGGCGGAACAGGTTACGCGCATAAAGCGCGCCGCGGCGGATTACGCGAAGGGCGCGCCCCTTCCCGAAACGGCCCGGGGCAGGGGCATTCCCCTTATGGCCCGCGCCGCCGAAGAATCCGGGGGAAGCTGGGAACTGGATTCCGAAGAGGGGAAGGGGACCAGGGTAAGCGCCCGTTTCGGCCCTGCGGACGCCCCGGCCCCGCCGCCGGAAAGGCTGGTTGGGGATATTCCCGGAACACTGAGGACAGCGCTGCTGTTTGAAGGTCCGGAAGAAGTAGTAATCAAACGTATCAGGGGTGACGGAACTGTTTACGAGATTCGGAAAACAGAATTAACGCGCATCCTGGGAGAGCCGGAAAAAGCGCGGGTAATGATTCTGCTGGACCGGTATTTGAGAGAGATTGAAGGAGGCCTCCGGTTAAACGCGGATTAGATTGGCACCAGCCGGCGTTTTTCGGGGCCTTCTTAAATTTACCATGGAGAGAGGAGCAATTATGGCAAGACTGAGTTTGGAGAATTTGAGAGATCTAAGGGAATCCAAAAAGAGGGAGATGCGCAAACGGGACTCGGAGGGCAAGGATATCCGGATTATTGTAGGTATGGGGACCTGCGGCATAGCCGCCGGCGCGAAAAATACCCTGGATAGTTTCCTTGACGCCCTGGACGGGGACGAGCTTGCGGATACCGTGATGATCAGGCAGACGGGCTGTATGGGTTACTGCAATTCCGAACCCACCGTGGAAGTAGCCGTGCCGGGGATGCCCAGGGTACTGTACGGCAAGGTTGACGCCGCCGCCGCGCGGGACATTGTCAAAACGCACATAAAAGGCCGGGAACTGGTAAAAGACCGAGTTCTGGACGGCGCTATAGCGGATTAGGGGGGCGGTATGAGGTTAAATCATTATATACTAACATGCGGCGGGACCGCCTGCGAATCCAACAAGGGGGACGAGATATACAAACGGCTCGTCGAAGAGGCTAAAAAACAGGGAGCCGGAGACCAGGTCCAAATTGTTAAAACCGGCTGTTTCGGATTTTGTGAAAAGGGGCCGATAGTAAAAGTGCTGCCCGAAGAATCTTTCTACGTCGAGGTGAAGCCCGAAGACGCCGGGGAGATAATCGCGGAACAGATAGTCAAGGGCCGGGAGGTACCCAGGCTTCTTTACCAAAAAGATGACGGGGAAAAGAAGAAAAGCGTTTCGTCGGTAGAAAACATCGACTTCTACCGGAAACAGGTCCGGGTGGTTTTGCGGAACTGCGGGTTTATCGATCCGGAGAACATCGACGAGTACATCGCCCGCGACGGATATGTCGGCCTTGAAAAGGCCCTGTTCCGGATGAGCGCCGAAGATATTATCGGCGAGTTAAAAGCGTCCGGCCTGCGCGGGCGGGGAGGCGCGGGCTTCCCCACCTGGATCAAATGGGATACCACCCGCAAAGCGCAAAACGACACGAAGTACGTGGTCTGTAACGCCGACGAGGGAGACCCCGGCGCTTATATGGACAGGTCTACCATCGAAGGCGATCCCCATTCGATCATCGAAGCCATGGCCATCTGCGGGAAGGTTATCGGATCGGGCCAGGGGTACATCTACATCCGGGCCGAATACCCCCTCGCCGTACACAGGCTGGAAATCGCCCTGAATCAGGCCAGGGATTACGGCCTTCTGGGCAGGGACATTCTGGGTTCGGGCTTTGATTTTGATATTGAGATACGCCTGGGCGCCGGCGCCTTTGTGTGCGGCGAGGAAACGGCGCTCATCAAGTCCCTGGAGGGCAGCCGGGGGATGCCGGTACCCAAGCCCCCCTTCCCGGCAATCAGCGGGCTGTGGGGCAAGCCGACGGTGATCAACAATGTGGAAACCCTGGCAAATATCCCCGTGGTAATGACCCGGGGCGGCCCGGCCCTCGCGAAAATGGGGACCGAAAAATCAAAAGGCACTAAAGTTTTCGCCCTTACCGGCAAGGTAGAGAATTCCGGGCTGGTCGAAGTTCCCATGGGTACTACCTTGAGGGAGATTGTCTTCGACATCGGGGGCGGCATCAAGAACAACAGAAAATTCAAGGGTGTTCAGACCGGCGGCCCTTCGGGCGGCATACTAACCGAAAAAGCCCTGGACACGCCCATTGACTACGAAAGCCTTACCGCCATGGGTTCCATGATGGGATCCGGGGGTATGATCGTTATGGACGAGGACGACTGCGTAGTTGATGTCGCGCGCTTTTACATGGATTTCTGCGTGGATGAATCCTGCGGGAAATGCTCGCCCTGTAGAATCGGGACTTCGCAGATCCTCGGCATTCTGGAAAAAATCGCCCGGGGCAACGGCGTTGAGGAGGACCTGGCCAAGCTTGAATCGATCGGCAAGGCTATGACCAAGACCTCGCTCTGTATGCTCGGCGGTTCCGCGGCGAATCCCACGCTTTCCACGGTGAGGAATTTCCGCGACGAATACCTGGAGCATATTCACGACAAGAAATGCCGGGCCGGAAAATGCAAGCATTTACTGCGTTTTGAGATTGATCCTGAAAAGTGCATAGGCTGCGGCCTCTGCGCCCGGCGCTGTCCGGCCGGCTGTATCGCGGGCGAAAAGCGGCAGCCCCACACGATCGATCAGGGCAAGTGCATCAAGTGCGGCGAGTGTTACAAGAACTGCAAATTCGCCGCGATCAAAAAAGCGTAAGCGGCAAGGAGAAAACTTATGGTTAACCTGAAAATAAACGGCAAACCCCTTGAAGTTGAGGACGGGACCACGATCCTTGACGCGGCAAGGAAAATCAATATTAAGATACCGACCCTCTGTTACAACCCGGACCTCCCGCCCTGGGCGGCCTGCGGACTCTGTATTGTCAGGATGGAGGGGTCCCCAAAAATGGTAAGGGCCTGCACTACGCCGGCTACGGAAAACATGAGCGTGATTACCCACGACACGGAAATTATCGAAGTACGCAGAACCGTGCTGGAACTGATTCTGTCGAACCACCCCAACGACTGCCTCCAGTGCCCCCGCAACGGGAACTGCGAGCTTCAGACCCTGGCCGCTGAATTCGGCATACGGGAATCCCCGTTCAGGAAACTGCTCAACGGCCTCCCGGTTGACGACAGCAATCCCGCCATCATCCTGAACCCGGAAAAGTGCATACGCTGCGGCCGCTGCGTAAAGGTCTGCCAGGAGATGCAGAATGTGTGGGCTTTGGAATTTCTGGGCCGGGGCATCAAGGGCCGGATTGCCAGCGCCGCCGGGATACCCCTGGGGGACAGCCCCTGCATCAAGTGCGGGCAGTGCGCGGCCCACTGTCCGGTAGGGGCCATCTACGAGCGGGACGATACCGTCAAGGTATGGACGGCGCTGCACAACCCGGAAACGCACCCGGTAGTCCAGATCGCCCCGGCGGTCAGGGTCGCCCTGGCCGAGGAATTCGGCCTTAAACCCGGAACCATCCTTACCAGGCAGATATACGCCGCCCTGCGCCGCCTTGGTTTTAAGACTGTGTTCGATACCAATTTTTCCGCCGACCTGACAATTATGGAAGAAAGCTCCGAACTTGTAAAGCGGCTCACCGAATTGTCGAAGGGCGGGAAAACGGATATTCCGTTAATCACAAGCTGCTGCCCGGCCTGGGTCGATTATATGGAAAAGTACTACCCCGACATGATCCCGAATTTTTCCACCGCCAAGAGCCCCCAGCAGATGATGGGCGCCATGATCAAAAGCTACTGGGCGGAAAAGGCCGGCATTGATCCCCGGAATATATACTCCGTATCAATAATGCCCTGTACCGCCAAGAAATGGGAAACCAAACGAAACGACGACATGAAATCCGCCGGGGCGGGTTACGATGTGGATATTTCAATTACCACCAGGGAACTTGCCCGGATGATCAAACAGGCGGGGATAGAGATTCTCAAACTTCCCGAAGAAGATCCCGACAGCCCCCTGGGGCCGTATACCGGCGCGGGGACCATTTTCGGCACAACAGGCGGCGTCATGGAAGCGGCGGTCCGGAGCGCCTACCACTTTGTCACCGGGAAGGAGCTGGACGACGTGAATTTCAAGCTTGCCCGGGGCCTTGAGGGAGTCAAGGAAGCGGAAGTAGATTTCGGCATACCTGTACTCGGCCCGGAAACCAGGATACGCATAGCCGTGGCCCACCAGATGGGAAATATCGCCGCGGTGCTGGACCGTATACGGGCCGCGAGGCAGGGCGGGCAGGAAACGCCCTACCATTTTGTAGAAGTCATGGCCTGCCGCGGCGGCTGCATAGGCGGAGGCGGCCAGCCCTACGGCTGCACCGACGAGGTCCGTACCATGCGCGCGGAAGGGCTTTACGCCGATGACGAGCAGTCGCAGTACCGCTGTTCCCACCAGAATCCCTGCATCAAACAGGCCTATAGCGAATACCTTGGGGAACCCGGCGGCCACAAAGCCCACGGGCTGCTCCATACTTCCTACACGGAGCGGATGCTGTACTTGAAATAAAACGCCCCGCCGCAGAGCCTGGCCGCAAGATAATAGCGGGCAGAGGTTCTGCGGCGGAAAGGGGCCGCGAACCCCGCATAGACTGTAGATCTATTCCGTTTTGATTTATGGTCTTCAACTGAATGGCTGCGGTCCCGCCGCCGCCATAAGCGCGGCCGCTTTGATAAAAAATTTGCGCATTGTATCCCTCTTTTAAGTGGAATACCCTATAAGAAGGCCCTCCTTTCAGGATGCCCCGGACAGCCCGGTGGGGCTGTAAAAGAAGTATAAACAACGGCTGGTTTGGGGTATGGGCATGACGATTTCTTGTCTTTGCAGACTGAGGTGCGGGGAATCCTGGCGGTTTGCTCAAAAACCAAGGGATTTCCGCATGGTTTATCCCTCCTTCCTT
>JAIRYB010000003.1 GCA_031267955.1 Spirochaetaceae bacterium
ATTCGGCGGAGGCGGCCCGGCGCATACGGGCTGCCGGAAAGGAAGTGTTCCTGCACCAGCCAATGGAAGCCCTGAACGGGCAAAATCCCGGGCCGCAGGCGGTGTACAGCGGCATGGACAGCGCGGAAATCCGGCGGATCGTGAACCGCAACCTTGACGAGATCGCGCCGGTCGCCGGGCTTAACAACCACCAGGGTTCAAAGATCACCATGGACGAAAAGGCCATGGAAGTCGTACTTTCCCTGTGCCGGGAGCGGGGCATACAGTTCCTGGATTCCCGGACTACCGCGGACACGGCGGCCCCCGAAGCCGCAAAACAGCTGGGAATAAAGATCGGGGAACGGGATATTTTTCTGGACAATGAGCAGGAAAGGGCGGCTATCGCGGATTCGCTGGAAGCGGGGCTGGCACGGGCGGAAAGCCGGGGCGGGGCGCTGATGATAGGCCACACATGGTCGCCGGAACTCGCCCCGCTGCTGACGGAACTCTACCCGAAATTGATCGGCCAAGGTTATGTTTTTTCTACCGCGTCCCGCCTGATAAAGGGAGAGTACGAACAGTGAAGGTCCTGGGAATAGAATCCTCCTGCGATGAATGCGCCGCCGCGGTGGTGGAAGACGGAACATGGGTACTCTCCAATATTGTGGCCACGCAGATCCCCTGGCACGCCGCCTACAACGGCGTAGTGCCGGAAATCGCGAGCAGGATGCACACGGAATGGATCGGCGGCGTGGTAAAAGAAGCCCTGGACCGCGCGGGGCTCGGGCCGGAAAATATAGACGGAGTGGCGGTCACGGCCCACCCGGGCCTGCTTGGCTCCCTCCTGGTCGGCCTCAACTTCGCCAAGGCTTTCGCCTGGGCCAGGAGGATTCCATTTATCGCGGTGGATCACATGCTGGCCCACCTCTATGCCCCCAGGCTCTCGCCGGCCGCCTCTTCCGAAGGGCAAAAGCGGCCCGAAAATCCGGCCCCGGACTACCCCTTCCTGGGCCTCCTGGTTTCCGGAGGGCATAGCATTATATGCCGGGCGGACGGCTTCGACGATATCACCGTCATGGGGACCACTATCGACGACGCGGCGGGCGAGGCTTTTGACAAGGTGGCGAAGCACTACGGTTTCGGCTACCCCGGCGGCGCGGCGATTGACAGGCTCGCGAAAGACGGGGACCCGGAGGCCTTCCGTTTCCCCCTGCCAAAACTCTACAAGGGGGACCACCCCTACGATGTTTCCTATTCGGGACTCAAGACCGCGGTGATAAACCAGCTTGAACAGTTCCGGGCAAAACCCCGCCCCGCCGCGGCGGGCGGCGCCGGAGGAAATCCCGCCGGGAACAGCGAAGCCGCCTGTATCGCCGCCTCTTTCCAGAAAACAGCGGTAGAAATACTGTTGCGCGCCCTGTTCCGCGCGGCAGAGGACACCGGCATCAATACCATTGTCTCGGGCGGCGGGGTGGCGGCGAATTCTTTTCTCCGCGCAAAACTTGCCGAACAACAGAAGCTCCGCTGCGTATTCCCCCCCCCGGAACTCTGCGGCGACAACGGCGCCATGGTCGCGGGCCTGGGTTTCCGCTACCTTGCCCGCGGCGACCGCTCCCCCCTCAGCGCCCCGGCCTCCGCCCGGATAAAGGCGTTCAAACGCCGCTACCCCTAACAACAAACCCCCGGCAGCAAGCGCAACAGGCTCCTAAGATTGCTTTCCCCCGTAATACCGTATATATTTAAACCGGAGGCGTACCATGGCGGCGGATGCTTTGAATTACCGTTTTGAGGATCAGGGTTACACTTACGCGGACTGGCTTGAATTTGACGAAAGCGTCCGGGCCGAGCTTATCGGCGGGGAACTCTACATGATGGCCCCGCCGGCTGCCAATCACCAGGACGTACACCGGGAACTATTCGGCCGGTTATTCGTTTTTTTACAGGGGAAGCCCTGCAAGGTCTATTCCGCCCCTTTCGGAGTCAGGCTGTTCCCCAAAGAAGATCTAAGCGACGATACAGTGGTGGAACCGGATATCGTGGTGATCTGCGATCAGTCCAAAATCGACAAACAGGGCTGCAAGGGCGCGCCGGATCTGGTTATCGAGATACTTTCCCCTTCGACCGTCCGGCATGACCGTATTGTAAAATTTCAAAAGTACCTTGCCGCCGGGGTACGGGAATACTGGGTGGCGGATCCCGACAACAGATGGATAGAGGCCCATACGCTGCAAAACGGGGGCTATCGCACCATGGTCTACGACGAAACCGCCGAAGCGCCGGTCTCGGTTCTGCCGGGCTGCGCCATCAGGCTTTCCGAAATTTTTGCCGGGACGGAAACTCCGGCAGCTGAGTCCTGAAAGTTTCCCGCTAACCGTTCACGGTTACCATTGCGTTGCGATCATGTTTTTATAAATACTTTTTTCCGGCGGGGAATCCCCTATTATTACGGCGCCTGCCGCTTTCCGGTAGAACTCCAGCGCGTTTTCCGCCGCCCAGCCTATAACGGCATACGCGTACCCCAGTTCCCTCATGGACAGCAGCGCGCGCTTTAACAAATACCTGCCAATCCCGCCCTTCCTGAATTTTTTCCCGACGCCCAAAGGCCCGAAGAACCCCCTAGCCGTAGCGTCGTAGCAGGCAAAGCCCGCCAGATTTTTTTCTTTTACCGCGATAAAGCACGACACCGGGTTATTGAGCAAAGCGTACTCGCATTCGCCTGCCCACCCGGGCGCTTCAGGGAAATTATCTTTCACAAAATCTAGGATGGCGCTTTTATCGCCGATAAAAGCTTTTTTAATAACAATATTTTGTTTTTTTAATTCGGTATAATCGACGCTGTCTTCCAGTTCGTACAGCTTCACCAGTAAATCCGCCATAATGCCTTTCCGCTACCCGCAGCGCCGCCGCGCGTTTTCCGCCCTTTCCTTTTCCATGGCTAATTCTTAAGGGGGGGCCTGTTACCAAAAGGCGGGCGCCCGCAACAGGGCCGCTTTTCGGCCCCCCTACGGCCAAGCCCGCCTCAAGCGGTCTCGGCCTACCCCCCGGTATCCGGCCCGCGCGCCTTTACTGCTAATTATAACGGAAATCCCTGCCCCCCGCAATATTCCGGGTTTGGCCGCAGCAAACACGGCATAACGCCCGGCGGACAAGAGGCAGCTAAAATCGCGGGGGAAACACGGTACAGAACCCGGCATAAACGCCGGGCAAGGCCCTATTCCTGGGCGGCGGGGGCGACTGCTGCCCCGGCGGCAGGCACAGGCGCGGCAGGCGGGGCCTTGGGCTTTTTCCTGCCCACCAGTTCCTTGATCTTGGCGGCCTTGCCTATCTTGTCCCGGATATAGTAGAGCTTGGCGCGGCGGACCTTGCCCGGACGGGCAAGCTCGACCCTGGCGATCCGGGGGGAATGGATGGGAAATATCCTTTCAACGCCCACGCCGTAGGAATTTTTCCGCACCGTAAAGGTCCTGCCCACGCGGGAATTCTTCATCGCTATAACCAGCCCCTCGTAGATCTGGATACGCTCGGTCTTGCCTTCAACAATCTTGAAGTGGACTTTTACCGTATCGCCGACCTTGAACTCGTCCAATTCGGTCTTCATCTGGGAAGCTTCAATCGCCCTTATCTCGTTCATTTTGCCCTCGCAATTCCGCGATAATCGCCGCGGTTTCCTTATCAAACAGGCCCTTTTCCTCACCGGACCGGATCAGATCCGGCCTTAACGCCAAGGTTTTTTCAACCTGCTTTCTCCGGCGCCAGCGCCGTATGTTCTCATGGTGCCCCGAAAGCAGAATATCGGGAACTCTCAGAGTATCATAAACTTCCGGGCGTGTATACTGGGGATATTCCAGCAAATTGCCGGAAAAACTCTCCTCCTCAAGCGAACCGGGCGTTATCACCGATTCAACCAGCCGGTAAGTCGCGTCAATCAGCACCAGGGCCGCCGCCTCGCCGGAAGAAAGCACGTAATCGCCCACGGAAATTTCGTCGTCAACGTACAGGTCGATGATCCGCTGGTCTACGCCCTCGTAGCGGCCGCAGATCAGCACAAGCTCCGTCTCGCGCGACAGGTCGCGGGCTAGCGCCTGGTCAAAACAGCGCCCGGAAGGGCTCAGGCAGATCACCCGCATGGCATCGTTCCGCTCCGGGCGGCGTTTCGCACCCGCCGCGTCAAGGCAGAGGCCCAAAGGCTCGGGAAGCATCAGCATCCCCGCGCCGCCGCCGTAGGGCGCATCGTCGCAGCTGCGGTGCCTGCCCGGGGCAAAATCCCGGATATTCACCGCCCGGTATTCAACAATACCCCGGCCCACCGCCTTCGCCATAATGGAGGCGGAAAAAAAAGCGTCGATAATCTCCGGAAACAGGGTAAGCGCCGTGTATTTCATCAGACTGCTCCGGAAAAATTATTCCAGAATCCAGCGGCAAAGGAGCACCGCCCTCCCCTTCTCCGGGTCAACCTCGCCGAAAAATTCATTCCGGAAAGGAACCAGCCGCAGTTCCCCGCCCGGAAGCCGCAGCTCCAGAAGCCGGCCTCCCCCGCCCTCAAGAACGCCGGTCACCGTTCCCAAAAACTCGCCGCCATCGGCGTCCCCGCCGTCTTTCCCATCGCCGCCCGCCCCGTCACCGTCCGGCCCTCCGGAAACCGGCCCGCCGCGGGCAGCCACCACGCGGATACCCCGCAGATCCTCTTCGTAGAATTCATTTTCCCCAAGCGGCGCGGCCCCGTCCCGGCCCACCATCAGGGCCGCCCCCCTCAAAAGGGCCGCCTTCTCCGGATTGTCGACGCCCCTGAATTTGACAAGCAGGCGCGCGCCGGAACCGGCGACCTTCTCCACTTCGCAGACCCGCTCCCCGTCCGGCAGGCGAAGGCAGGCCTTTTGCAAGCCGGCCAGATGGGCCGTTTCCCCGGAAAGGGACCGCAGCCTGATAAACCCCTCAAGCCCGAAAGGCGCGCCCAGAAGGCCCGCAATAAAACGTTCAGTCATAATCGCAGCCCGCGCCCGGCGGCGCGGATACCGTCAAGGCGTCAGTCCAGAATCTCCAGAACCGTATGCTTCCCGGTCTTCGCGGTAGCCGCCATAAGCACCGTCCTGATCGCCTTGGCAATGCGGCCGTGCTTCCCGATAACCTTGCCGATATCCTCCGGCGCGACCCGGAGCTCCAGGATTGTCGATTTCTCGCCCTCGACCACGCTCACCGTAACCGCGCCCGGGTCATCCACCAGAATTTTCACGATATATTCGACCAGATCTTTTTCCATACGCCGCTCCTTGCGCCAAAAAATACTTTAAGAGGGGGAAAGCCTTCCCCCTGCCCCCAAACCCCCGGCCGGCGTTCCGCGGAAAATACGCCGAAAAACGCGTTTTCCCCTCAAAATCCAGGAACCGAGCCCCCGGCAGCCTGCTGCAGACCGCCGGCCGGCGCGAAATTAACGCGAAATTGAATTAAAGGGGCCAATTATTCAGCCGCGGGCCGCGCCTGAAGGGAAAAATTCTTCTTGTTGAGAA
>JAIRYB010000024.1 GCA_031267955.1 Spirochaetaceae bacterium
CTAGCCCCGGCCGATGGTTACGCAAGGAGAAAACATGAAAGCGCATATAGCGGTGCTTGGGGCCGGCGCCTGGGGGACTACGGTCGCCAAGGTTATTGCCGACAAGGGGAACGATGTGATCGTCTGGGCGCATGAGACGGAAACCGCGGAAGAAATCAACCGGGAGCACAGCAATTCCCGTTTTTTGCCGGATATAAAACTCCCCGAAACACTCAGGGCAAGTACAGAGATCGCTGAAGCCGCCGGCGGGGCTGAGTACCTTATCCTGGCTTCCCCGTCTCTTTATTTGCTGGATACGGTACAGAAAATACTTACGATCCCCTCGATCCGCGAGGGGGAAACCGCCATCGCGGTAATTGCCAAAGGTTTTCTCCCGGGCGCCAAAGGGCCGCGCCTGATCCTTGAAACCCTGGAAGACTACCTCCCCGGATTTTACCGCAATTCCCTGGTCTATATAGCCGGGCCGAGCCATGCGGAAGAGGTATCCCGCGGCAAAGTTACCGGCCTTATCGCCGCCAGCGAAAACGCGAAGAATTCCTTCCGTTTCCGGGATCTGCTCAAGAGCAATTGGCTTTTAGTTTTTTCTTCCCTGGATGTCCGGGGCGTCCAGGTGGCGGCGGCGGCGAAAAACGTTATCGCCATCGCGTTCGGAATCCTGGACGCCCTTAAAACAGGAAGCGCCGGGGGCGGCGAGGAGGGTATGTTCGGCGACGGTACTGAATCGCTTTTACTTGCGGCCGGACTTAACGAAATTCAAACCCTGGGCATGGCCATGGGCGCGACCCATCCCGAAACCTTCAGTTCTATTTCCGGGGTGGGCGATCTGGATGTAACCTGCCGATCCGTCTGGGGAAGGAACCGCCGTTTCGGCAGGGAAATTATAGAAAAAAACATACTCGCCCGGTTCAAGGATTTGGAAGATTTGCTCGCCCGGATCGGCGAACTGGGCTATCTTCCCGAAGGGGCAGCCGCGGCAAAGTACGTAAAGATACTCGCGGAAAAGTACAAGCTCAGGATGCCTATTTCCACCGGAATTTACCAAATACTGAACAGGGAAATAGGCCCAAGGGAATTTGTGGGTAATTTTTTCAATTATAATTATTCAGCCGGCGGCTGAAGCCCCGCCCGCTGCCCTTTGCCCGCGCATCGTCGTTGCACAAAACGGCGTTTTCCGGGTATAATCGGTTTCCTATGAGCAAGAAAGACGAGCACGGGGCCGGGGAAAATCCGGAACGCCGGACCGCGCGCCACTGGGCCGACGAGACGGCGCTTAAGATAATCCGGGAGAAGGGCGACAAGGAACGGTATACCTGCGCGGCCGGGATTACCCCTTCGGGAACAGTGCATATCGGGAATTTCCGGGAGATTATTTCGACCGAGCTTGTGGTCAGGGCGCTGAGGGACCTGGGGAAAGATGTGCGTTTTATCTATTCCTGGGACGATTACGATGTGTTCCGCAAGGTACCTCTCAATATGCCCGGACAGGACGAGCTTGCGAAATACCTGCGCTTTCCCATTACCATGGTGCCGGATCCCTGGAATCGGGACGAAAGCTACGCGCGGCACCACGAGGCCGACATTGAAAACGCCCTGCCTAAAATGGGGATATACCCGGAATTTATCTATCAGGCGAAACGATACCGGTCATCGGTTTATGCCAGGGGCATCCGCAAAGCCCTGGAACACCGGGACGCGCTGAAGGAGATACTCGACAAATTCCGGGACGACGATCACAAGATCCAGGGGGAATGGTGGCCGGTAAGCGTTTTCTGCGACGGATGCAACAAGGACGACACGGCTGTTGACGGCTGGGACGGCGCGTGGGGGGTGTCCTGGCACTGCGACAGCTGCGGCCGCCGGGAAACTTCTGATCTGCGTGAGGCAAAGGGGATAAAGCTCTTCTGGCGCATCGACTGGCCCATGCGCTGGGAATATGAAAAGGTCGATTTCGAGCCGGCCGGGAAGGACCACCACAGCCAGGGCGGTTCCTTTGATACGGCGAAATTTGTGTGCAAGGATGTGTATGGTCGGGACGCGCCGGTCAGTTTCCGCTACGACTTTATCGGGATCAAAGGATCGGCGGGAAAAATGTCGAGTTCTTCGGGCAAGGTGATCACCATCGAGGACCTTCTGCGGGTCTATACCCCGGAAGTGGCCCGCTACCTCTTTGCCGGAACCAGGCCGAATACGGAATTTACTATTTCCTTTGATTTGGACGTTATTAAAACCTACGAGGATTACGACAAAACCGAGCGCATCGCCTGGAAGGCCGAGGAGTCGAGGGACGAGGCGTCGTACAAAAAGGAACGGCGCATCTACGAGCTTTCCCAGCCGGAAAAGATGCCGGACCTGATGCCCTATCAGATTCCTTTCAGGCACCTCTGCAACCTTATCCAGATTTCCGGCGGCGATATTGATCGCACTATTACCGCGCTTGGCGAGGGCGGCGTGGATTTGAAGGACAGCCAGATTGAAACCCTCAGGCGGCGCTGCGTCTGCGCCAAATACTGGGCGGAGGAATGCGCCCCCGATGAATTCCGCTTCCGGCTCAGGGAAGCCGGGGAAAAGGCGGCGCTTTCCGGCGCCGAGGCCCTGGCTGT
>JAIRYB010000088.1 GCA_031267955.1 Spirochaetaceae bacterium
AGGTTATTGTCTTTTGGATACCGCCGGATGGCCTCTTCCGCGTATGCGATAAATTCCCTGAATTGGTTGTTGTTTTTGAAATGGCTGACATCGTAGTAGATGAACTTTTTCCCTTCAAATTCAAATAACTCGATTCTGTTTTCCATATTTGTTTCCATATTGTTCCGCCTCCTGTTGTCAAATTTATGAACGATTCTGCATACTATCAGTCAGGGCGATAAGTATTTCCGGGAAAAGTTATCCCGCTTTAATTCCCGGAATCTTTGGGCAGGCCGGGCTTTTTTTCCCTTTTACCCGCCTGCCCGCCGGCAGCGCTGCCGGATAAAAGGCCCTTCTGGTAAAGAAGCATGGCCTGGGTTATGTCCTTGATATAGTCCCTGCCTTTTTCGCTTAGTCTTTTCATGCCGTGCAGAAATTCATTGTATTCCCGTTTTTTTTCATTCATTTTGATAAACTCACTTTGTCGATATACTATAACCACACTGTAAGTATTGTCAATATATCTTTCCCTGTAATACATCATACTTGCCTTGTAAGATACATAACTGGTATTATTCTTAAGGTATGAAGGATAAAAAGACCGCAAAGAAGGTGTCCTTAGTGGGGGATTCCTCTATGGGGCAACGGATTGTACTCCTGCGGCATTCCCTCAAACTTACCCAGGTCGAATTCGCCAGAAAAATTGTGATTTCCAATGGGATGATAGCGGCCATTGAACTGGGCAAACGGAGGGTAAACGACCGGCTTTTGCGGCTTATAACGATTACCTTCGGGGCAAACGATAACTGGCTCAGGACCGGGGAAGGCCCGATGCTTGAACAGGACAGAACGCCGGATTACAAGATTTCCGAAGCTCTGGAAGCCTTCCAAAAACTGAGCCCCCCTTTACAGGATATTGTCCTCGATCACCTGCATAAACTCCTGGCTTATGAAAAAACCGTGTAGCCAGGCTGTTACCGCAGCGCAAGGGATTGAAGCGGAAATCCCGCAGGACCCCGAAGGGGGCCGAGGAATTGGAGCGGAAAGCCCGGTCCGGCCGCGCCGGGCCAAATATCGGCGCGGCCGGATGCGCCCATTATTGTAGTATTACGCTTCGGGCCAGGTTTAGGCCGGGAGTCCGCTGTCTGGCGCGGGGAAACGCTTGTCTTTAAGGCTTCCCCGGACGTATCTTTAAGGTATGAGAAATTTCCCGAAAAAAGCCGGGATTGCCCCGCTTGCCCTTGTTCTGGCCCTGGCGATCTCCTGCAAAGGCGCCCCGGAAGCCTCCGGCGCGAATGTCCCGGCCGGGGCCGGAACGGCTGAAAACGGCGCTGAAAATATCGTGTTTGTTCCGGGATTTAACGATGTCGTCGGGATAGAGTGGAGGCTAATCGGGGTCCGCGCTTCCGCGGAAAATGCCGCCGCGCGTTTCAGCCGGCGGGAATTGGCGGAAATCGGCATGGAAAACGCCTATACCCTTCATTTTGACGGGAAACAGCTAAGCGGCGTGGCCGCCCCGAACAGGTATTTTGCCCCTTACGAAGAAGGCGCGGGAAAGGCTCTTTCCATCAGGGCAATAGCCGGAACGCTTATGACGGCTTTCAGGGAGCCGGAAAACCTTAAAGAGCGGGAGTACTTTGACTACCTTGAAAATACCGGCAGATGGGATTTGGTCCGGAATCAATTGCAGCTCTACACCCGTGACGGGCAGGGCAGGGCAGCCGTGCTGATATTTGAGGCCGGGTAGTTCCGGCCCGCCGCCAAAGCCGCCGTTTACACGGCGCTTGTAATCCGCTAGGATAAATTATGGAGGTATATATGAAAAAATCGTTTTTGCCGGTTTTTGTTCTGGCGGCGCTGCTGTTCGCCCCGGGCGGCCTTGAGGCTCAGGAGCTGAACCAAGCCGCGTATGACAATATAATCACCCATTACGCGGCCAGGAATAATTTTATTTCCGGGACGATCAGCCGCGGCGATATTGAGAAGATCCTTGTCGCGGGGCTGCGCGCCCCCAGCGCCAGCAACCGCCAGCCCTGGCATTTTACGGTGGTCCAGAATTCGGCCCTGGCCGGCAGGATTGTATCCGGCATGCCCGACGGGAACATCCTGATCGTCGTCTCAAGTTCGGGAGACGGCAGGACCAACGGCCCCGCGATTCTTGACTGCGGCCTTGCCACGGAGAGCATATACCTGGCGGCCCAGGCCCTGGGCTACGGTTCCAGGATTTACACCGGCCCGATGAACACGGTAAACAGCCAGTTCAAGGCTGAACTGGGCCTGCCCGCCGGGCACAACGCCGTAGCCCTGGTACGGGTGGGCAGGGTGCAGAAAATAGACGCGGCCAGCGCCGCTTCCGCGCGAAAAAGCCTGGGCGATATTGTGACATATAAATAAGGAGGCCTTCCCGAAACCCGCCAGGGGTTTTGGGGATTCCTCCAAGAATAGTATTTTTGGGGTTCCCTGGATAACATGAGCTACTTATATGAAACCCATCTCCACACTGTACAGGGAAGTTCCTGCGGTGTATCGAGAGGAAGAGACTACATCAAGAGATACCGGGACTCCGGCTTTACGGGGATCATCGTAACCGATCATTTTTACAACGGTAATACCGCTGTTGATCGGAATCTGCCCTGGAAACAGTGGGTAGAACGGTTTTTCCGGGGTTACGAGGAAACCCGGAACGAGGGGGAGAAAGCCGGCCTGGATGTTTTTTTCGGCTGGGAAGAAACGTTCAAGGGGGACGATTATCTTGTTTACGGGCTTGATAAAAACTGGCTCCTGGCCCATCCGGAATCCGCGCGCTGGTCCAGAAAAGAACAGTTCGACGCGGTACACGCGGCAGGGGGCTGCGTAGTACAGGCCCACCCGTTCAGGGCGGCCTACTATATCAGAACGATCCACCTCGCGCCCAGGCTGGTAGACGCCGTGGAAATCGCCAATGCCTGTAACGAGCCTGGCTGGGACAGCCTCGCGTCGGAATACGCGCTGCGGACAGGGCTGCCGGCAACCGCCGGGTCGGACATCCACGACGCGGACCAGTTCTGCGGAGGCGATATTTTCGGAGTGTACCTGGGCGAAAAGATGGAAACAGTTAAAGATTACGCGAAGGCCATCCGCAACAGGGCTATCGCGGGGCTGAAGATCCCGTCCGGACGCGCGGTGTTTTACGGCAACGAAAGCCCCGCCCTGCCGGTTGATTTGCGGGATGAGAACGACCGGGCGACCAGGCAGGACTTTTGGGATTTTATGGCCGGAAAAAAAGCCGTGCCTGCCTACAGCTAAAAACCCCGCGCTTTACGCCAGTTCGTACAGGGCCCGGACAAGCCTGTCAACTTCTTCCGGGGTATTGTAAAAGGCCAGGGAGGGCCGGACCGTGCCTTCCAGCCCGAAGTACCTGTGTACCGGCTGGGCGCAGTGATGCCCCGCGCGGACCGCGATGCCCCGGCTGTTAAGATAGCTGCCGGTTTCCCCCAGGCCGCGCCCTTCCAGCACAAAAGAGAGGACGCTTGCCTTTGCCGGCGCGGTTCCGACAAGGCGCAGGCCCGGGACGCCGGACATTTCCTTCATGGCGTAGCGGAGCAGCTCGTGTTCCCAGGCCGCGATATTTTCGATGCCGATGCCCGACACATAATCCAGGGCCGCGCCAAGCCCCACCGCATCGGCGATATTGCCGGTCCCCGCCTCGAATTTTGCCGGGGCTTTTTGGTACACGGTCCGCTCGAAAGTGACGTCGGCAATCATATTGCCGCCCCCCTGGTAGGGCCGGGCCGCTTCCAGCACGTCGCTTTTCCCGTAAAGCACGCCTATCCCCGTGGGGCCGAAGATCTTGTGGCCTGAAAAGACAAAGAAATCCGTATCCAGAAGGCCGACATTTACCGGCAGGTGGGAAACCGACTGGGCGCCGTCGATAAGGACGCGGACCCCCCGGCTGTGGGCTATCTGCACCATTTCCGCCGCCGGGGTAACGGTCCCCAGGGCGTTGGATACCTGGGTCAGAGCCGCAAAGCGGGTACGGCTGTTGAAAAGCCGCCCGTATTCGGAAAGGATTATCTGCCCTGTTTTGTCGATGGGCGCGGCGCGCAGTACCGCCCCGGTTTCCCCGGCGATAAGCTGCCAGGGGACGATATTCGCGTGGTGTTCCAGCATGGTAAGGACGATCTCGTCCCCCGGTTTCAGGTACTGCCTGACATAGGCCTGGGCAACGAGGTTTATCCCCTCGGTAGTGCCCCGGACAAAGACGATGTTATCCGCGGAAGGCGCGCCGATGAACCGGGCGGCTTTTTTGCGGGCATCCTCGTAGGCGTCGGTGGAACGGGCGGCAAGCTCGTGGGCGCCCCGGTGGACATTGGAATTTTCATGCTCGTAGTAGTAACTAAGCCGGTCTATCACCTGGCGAGGGCGCTGGGTAGTCGCGGCGTTGTCCAGCCATACCAGATCCCGCCCATTTACCTGTTCCCGGAACACGGGGAAATCGGCCCGTATCGCCTCAAGGCTCTTTGATCCTACGTATAAATGTGAATATTTATACGTAGGATCGGCGCGGGCCGCCGGATCAGGGGGGGCTTTGTAGGCGCCGGCTGCCTCGCGCCCGGCATCGGCGGCAGCCTGGGACAGCACCACCGGCGCGTAGGCGGGCGGTTCCGGGGAAAGACGCGCCGCCGGCCCTGATCCCGCGGCAAGCCCCGCCCAATCCGCCGGGGACAGGGCCCGGGGCCCGGCGGCTGCGGTTTGCTCCGCTGTTTCCGCTGTTCTTGCCGGGGGCGCGCCCGCTTTTGCCCCGGTAAACCCGGCAGCCGCTTCCGCCGCCCGGGCGGCGGACTCTGCCTCCCGGAAACCGGCGGCGGATTCCGCGGCGGCGAATTCCGGGAACCAGGCGGCGGCCAGGGCGGCGAGTTCCGCCGGATCGGGCAGTCCCCAGGCTTTCAGGCTGAATTCCTCAGGCGTAGTCATAGTAGTCACCGATTTCTACGTCTTCCAGAACCGCCACGGCGTCATCCGCGAGTATCGCCGCGGAGCAGTAAAGGGAAAGCAGGTAGGAAGCGATGCCGTTGTCGTCAACGCCCCTGAACCGGACCGAAAGCCCCCGCGACTGTTCGCCGGGCAGGTTGTTCTGGAAAAGGCCGATGACCCCGCGCTTTGCCTCGCCGGTACGGACCAGGAGTATGTTTGTTTTTCCGGTTTTTGCCCTAGGGTTTTTCAGGCCGTCCACGAACAGCTTGTCCGTAGGGATAATGGGTATGCCGCGCCAGGCGATAAAGGTCCCCCCGGCGACATTTACCGTAACCGGCGGGACGCCCCGGCGTGTGCATTCGCGCTCGAAGGCGGCTACGGCCTTGGGGTGGGCAAGGAAGAAAGAGGGGTCTTTCCAGACCTTGGCAATAAGCTCGTCAAGATCGTCCGGCATGGGCCGCCCCGCCCGGGTCTGGACACGCTGGGATTCAACGGCGTTTTTCAGGAGGCCGTAGTCGTCGCTGTTGATAATCTGGCTTTCCTGCCTTTCCTTGAGGCTTTCAACGGCAAGGCCAAGCTGTTCCTTCGCCTGATCAAAGGGGGCGCTGTAGACATCGGAAACCTTTGTGTCCACGTTGATAATAGTAGATAATGCGTTAAGCTCGTATTCGCGGGGTTTGGCGGTGTATTCCACATAGCCCTGGGGGATATCGACCTTTTTCGGGTCCTGGCTGCACAGGACGTCCAGGGGCGTATCCCCTTCCGCGACCCTGTTCACCCGGAAAATACCCGCGTCAAGCCCCTTGAATTCCAAAACCCTGGTCAGCCACCTCGGCGTCAGGGAACCGAATTGCGGCGGCGTCTTGGTCACGTTTGCCAACTGATAAGCCGCCGATCTTCCCAAAGCGTTCAAATTTTCCTTTTCTGCCATGATTTTACCCTCCTGATAAAATTCAATGTTAATACTGGGGCAGCGCTGTGTCCACTTCCCGCGCCCAGGCGTTAATGCCGTCCTTCAGGTTGAGAAGCCTGCCCCGGTAGCCCGCCTCCCTCAGCGCGCGGATGGCGAAGACGCTCCTCTGCCCTATTTTGCAGATGAATACCGCGTCAATACCGGGATCGAACTCGTCCTTCCGGCGCGCCATCTGCCCCAGGGGTATGGCCCTGGACTGGGGGAAGCGGGCAATGGCCCGTTCGTGGGGTTCCCGGATATCGATGATCTGGAGGGGTTCCCCCCTGTCCAGCCTTTCCTTAAGCTCCCGCGCGGTGATAGTTTCCACAGGTTCCCCGGCGGCCTCTTTTTTTAGCCCGCAGAACTGCTCGTAGTCGATAAGCCCGCGGATGGAAGGCTTTTCGCCGCAGACAGGGCAGCGGGGGTCTTTTTCCAGTCTGAGTTCCCGGAATTTCAGCTTCCACGCGTCGAAAAGGAGAAGCCTCCCCACAAGGCTGTCCGGGACCGCCCCGCCGCCCTCCCCGCCCACGATAAGTTTTATCACCTCGTTGGCCTGGATGGTGCCGACAATGCCCGGCAGTACGCCGACCACCCCGCCTTCGGCGCAGGAAGGCACAAGGCCGGGCGGCGGCGGTTCCGGGTAGAGGCAGCGGTAGCATGGCCCCTCTTTGGCGTAAAAAACCGACGCCTGCCCCTCGAACTGGAATATAGAGCCGTAAACATTGGGGATCCCCAAAAGCACGCAGGCGTCGTTTATAAGATAGCGGGCCGGGTAATTGTCGGTGCCGTCCGCCACCACGTCGTAATTTTTAAGTATGTCCAGGGCATTGGCGCTTGAAAGGGCCGTATTGTGGGTAATAACATTGATATGGGGGTTGATGCCCTTTATCCGGTCTTTGGCGGACGCCACCTTGGGCCGTCCTATATCCCTGGTCCCGTGGATCACCTGGCGCTGCAAATTGCTTTCCTCCACAAAATCGAAGTCCGCAATCCCCAGCGTCCCCACCCCGGCCGCGGCGAGGTAGAGCGCGAGAGGCGCGCCAAGGCCGCCGGTCCCGACGACAAGTACCCGCGCGGCCTTGAGCCGGCGCTGCCCGTCTATGCCGAGCTCCGGCAAAAGCAGATGCCGGCTGTAGCGGGCTATCTCCCCGTTGCTAAGTTCGGGAAGCTCCCGGCCGGCGATAATACTTTCCCTCACTTTTATTCCCCGTTCCCGCCCGCAATGGCCGGTACCAGCATGATCGTGTCGCCGTCCGCGACTTTCGTATCAAGCCCGCCAATGTTTTTGATATTGGTATCACCCAGAAAAACATTGACGAAGGAACGTAATTCAGATGTCCCCGAATCCTCTGTCTGGTAAAGATGCTGCTTGATATCCGGATAGGCCTCCGCAAAGGCCCGGATCGCCTCCCCCACCGTCGCGCCTTCGGCCTGGACTTCGGATTTCCGATCCGTAAAAGCCCGCAGCGCCGTGGGGATGAGTATTGTTACCGCCATAATTCCTCCTTATCTATAATTTAAGGGGGGCCTGTTACCGGAAGGGCGGCCGCAAACCGCCGCAGGCCCTGTCCGGGGTCCCGCAACATTTATTTCCAGTAGCCACATTAACCGGGACCTACGCCGTACTACATTTGCTCTGTAAACGCGCTCAACATTTCGCGCGCATTACTGCGGCGCCCCCTACGGTCCAGCCCTGTCCGGCCCCCCTACGCTCCAGCCTTGCTCCGCAAGTCTTACGCTACCCCCCGCACAGCCAGATTAGCCGCTTATTACGCGCCGGTAATATCCTCCTGCAAAAAAGCCGACCGGTCCGCGGCCAGTTCCCAACTGGTAAGCTCCCCGGCTTTGCCCTGCCCCACCGCCACAATGATGTAGGAGTAGAACGGCAGGGCGTGTTCCCGGTCGTAGTCCGAGGGCCGCGCCGGATGGTCCGGGTGGGAATGGTAGAAACCCAGAACGTCCCGCCCCTGTTCCCGCGCCTCCTTTTCCGCCCGCATAAGATCCTCCGGCTCAATCCTGAAACGGTGGTGGCGCTCCCCGGCCTCCCGCGCGTTCACAATGGGCACGATGCCTTCCGCGGTTTTTCGCCCGCCGCCGGAAAGCCGGCCCAGGAGTATGCCGCAGCATTCATCGGGGTAGGCCGCCTCCCCCTCTTTTTTTATAGCCGCCGCAAGTCCGGCGGGCAGCGCGATCACGGCTTTTCCCAGAAAAAATCGGAGGTATAGCGGGAACCGCTGTCGCAGAGCAGGGTAACGATGACGCTGCCCCGGGGAAGGGTCCGGGCGAGCTTGAAGGCGGCCAGCACGTTTGCCCCGGAACTTATCCCCGCAAAGACGCCCTCTTCCCCGGCAAGCCTGCGGGTCATGGCATAAGCCCCGTCGGTATCCACCTCCATGAACTGGTCGGGCCAGGTTTCATCGTAAAACCCCGGCTTGATGGTGCTCCCCATGTGCTTGGTCCCCTCAATGCCGTGAAAGGGCGAATCCGGCTGCACCGCGACAGCCCTGATATCCGGGTTATAGTCTTTAAGCCGGCGGGATATGCCCATAAACGAGCCGGAAGTTCCCATCCCGCAGATAAAATGGGTTATGCGGCCGCCGCTCTGTTTCCATATTTCCGGGCCGGTGGTTTCGTAATGGGAGCGCCAGTTTGCGTCGTTGCGGTACTGGTCGGGGTAAAAGTACTTGCCCGGTTCCGCTGCGGCCGCGTCCCGGGCGGCAAGAAAAGCGCCGTCCGAACCTTCCAGGGGGCTGGTTTCCACGATTGCCGCCCCGTAGCTTTTCATGATGCACTTGCGTTCGGCGCTCGCGTTGGCGGGCAGGTACAGGGTCACCGGGAATCCCAGAGCCGCCCCGATCATGGCGTAGGCGATGCCCGTATTGCCGCTCGTGGCGTCAAGGATGGTCCTGCCGGCCCTAAGAGCGCCGGA
>JAIRYB010000212.1 GCA_031267955.1 Spirochaetaceae bacterium
AATATTCCATCGAACTTACGTTAGCTATTATTGATTATGCAATATATTGTCAATTTCTTTTTCAAAAAGTAATACAATTTCTTTCTTTTTGTTTTGTATTTCGGCTTCCTGTTCCGGAGAAATTTTATTTATATCTTGGAAAAATACCAAAGGATCGACATCAAGAGCATTGGCAATTCTTTCAATTGTGGAAAGTTTGGGTACATTTTTATAAATTTCCATCAACCCAATATAACTGGTTGCCGTATTACAGGCTTCGGCTAGTTTCTCTTGGGAAATCCCCTTTTTTTTGCGTATACGCTTGATATTGTCAATGACAAGCCGTTCTAAATACATTTCTATATTATTATTGATATAAATTTGAATTTATTTATTGACAATATTGATATATTAATGTATTATATTTGATATAATTTGGACTTTATGGTTCAAAAATACATCATTTTTACGGATTCTAGATGAAACTGTATATAAAAGTATACACTAAAACTTCAGAGGAGAATTGTAATGAAAAAATTACATTATGTGTTTTGCATGGTCGCTTTGTGCAGTATGATATTGCAGGGCTGTTCGCAACCGGCCGGGAACAGTAATAACCCTAGGTCTTTCACTGTCTCCTTTGACGCTGGAAACGGTAGTGGTATTGCCCCGGATGATATAACCGTAAACGAGGGGGAAACCATAACCCTTCCTGGACAAGGTGAATTAACCGCACCACAGAATTATATATTTAACTGTTGGAAAACCGGGGGGGTTAATTATTATCCCGACACAGATTTTATCGCTACAAAAAATGTTGTGTTTATTGCCCAGTGGTCGCCAATAGTTCCATCACAGACAACATATACTGTAACTTATTACGCCAACGGCGCAAGCGGAAGCCCTCCGTCTTCACAAACTGTTAATGCGGGGGACACCGTTGCCATTGCAGGCCAGGAAAACCTCTATTACAGCGGAAATACCTTTAGCGGCTGGAACACCTCTCCTGACGGCGGCGGTATTTCTTATATGGCGGGCGAATCCGTTACAGCCAATTCCAATATCTCCCTTTATGCTCAATGGACAACAGTTGCCGTAACAACGCATACTGTTACCTACTACGCCAACGGCGCAAGCGGAAGCCCTCCGTCTTCACAGACTGTTAATGCGGGGGACACCGTTGCCATTGCAGGCCAGGGAAGTCTCTATTACAGCGGAAATACCTTTAGCGGCTGGAATACCTCTCCTAACGGCGGCGGTATTTCTTATATGGCGGGCGAATCCGTTACAGCCGATTCCAATATCTCCCTTTACGCCCAATGGACAACAGTTGCCGTAACAACGTATACTGTTACCTATTACGCCAACGGCGCAAGCGGAAGCCCTCCGTCTTCGCAGGCTTTTAATGCGGGGGATACCGTTGGCATTGCAGGCCAGGGAAGCCTCTATTACAGCGGAAAAAACTTCACCGGCTGGAACACTAACCCCAGCGGTTCAGGGAGATCTTTTGCCGCAAATTCTAGTTTTATTATAAATTCAAATATGTCTTTGTTCGCTCAATGGGAAACACCAAGCCCAACTGCTCCGGGTAATTTAAGTACCCATAGTCCCAGTTCAAGTTACAATAGCCACGAAATTGGCGTATTTATTACATGGGATGCAGCAACAGGGGCGTCATACTATAATATTTATTGGGATGTATCTATTTCCGGTTCCTTTAGTACTCTAATAGGTACCACCGCTTTGACTTCATATAATGACAGAGAAAATTTATTTGCATACTCTTCTAATTATTACAAGGTCGCAGCGGTATACCCATTAGGTGAAATTGGTCCCAAGTCAATTGCCGTCATATATACTTTTCCGACTATATCTGAAATTTCTCTAAATGCAGTCAATAACGGATCTGCTGATACGACTATTACTGATGATCTTCAATATCATTATTTTACACCCATAGATGGGATCTCGTTTGCGGTATATTGGTTTGATGCAAATCTCTCTTATACCTATGGTGACGTATCTTTATATGCTTATTGGGCAGATACAGGTGTTGAAATTACTGTATCTGATAATGATACAGGATCAAAGGCAGGCCCATCAGGGAATCATTTAACTATTCCAAAAAACAATGGAGGACAGGATGTTGTTATAAAAGTCGCGCCTTACAGTAGTGGAAGATATCGTATTTTAATTCGTGCTTTATGATTAACATTATTAAGGTTTATATGAGAGCTACAAAACCATTTATAACCGGGTACTCCGCAGCGGGCTTTTACTTGTGCGCAATGCGCTTTCGCGCAGGAAATGCGGAGTGAAGTTTTGGCGCGATATCCGGAATGTAAGGCGTATAGCGGTTGAAAAACCCGAAAAACAGTTTTATGAAATCCGTTCCGCGTAAGGGATAGGAGGGGGCCGTAGGCGCCACGGCGCGAAGCGGCGGGGCCGGAGCGGGTACCGCGGAGCCCCGGATAGCCCGGTCCGGCGTTTGCGCAGCGAACGCCGGATGCGCCCTGATTCCGGGCCGGGACGCGGGATTGCGGGCAGGGAAATCCGCGATTTGCATATTTTTAAAAATTTTGTATAATCCCCATAATTTCCCCATAATTTGGCGTATGATTAAAGCGCGGATGGAGGCCGGGGCGGATGAAAACGGAAGGAAAAAAAACGGCGGTTTTCCGTATCGGCGGTATGAGCTGTACAAGCTGCCGGGACCGGATTGAAAAAAACCTGCGGAGCGCCGAAGGTGTTGAGGACGCGGCGGTGAGTTATAATGACGGGACGGCGAGGGTGGGCTATGATCCGGCGATTATCGATCCCGAGGGTATAAGGGCTGTTATCGAAAAACTGGGCTACAGTGTTCTTGACGGCGCCCGGCATGAATCAAAAACCCGTCTGATCGGGACGCTGGTAATCATCCTTGCCCTTTATATGATACTGAGGCAATTCGGGACGGGCGGGATCGCGGGCGCGTTTCCCCTGGCGGAAGCCGGCATGGGTTACGGGATGCTTTTTATCATCGGCCTTGTTACCTCGGTACACTGCGCCGCCATGTGCGGGGGGATAAACCTTTCGCAATGCCTGCCGGCGGTTTCCGGCGGGAACGCGGGCGGCGTGGCCCGGCTCGCCGTTCTCTTCCCCAGCATCCTCTACAATGCCGGGCGGGTTGTTTCGTATACGGCCGCCGGCGTTATTGTCGGCGCGTTGGGTTCGGCGCTTACTGTTACCGGGGCCATGCAGGGGATTGTACAGATCGCCGCCGGGGTGTTTATGGCGGTCATGGGCGCCAATATGCTGGGGCTTTTCCCCGCCCTGCGAAGGTTTACCCCGCGTATGCCCCGTATCTTCGCGAAAAAGATCGGCGCGGGAAAAAGATCCGGCAAAAGCCCCCTTGCCGTGGGCCTGCTCAACGGACTCATGCCCTGCGGCCCGCTCCAGGCGATGCAGCTTTACGCGCTTTCCACGGGAAGCCCGCTGCGGGGCGGGATCTCGATGTTCCTGTTCAGCGCCGGGACAGTACCCCTTATGTTCGGCCTCGGCGCGCTAGGTTCTTTTTTAAGCGATACTTCGCGGGGGCGCGGTTTTTCCGCCTGGGCAATGAAGGCCGGCGCGGTGCTTGTAACAGTACTTGGCTTAACCATGTTTACAAACGGCTGGAACCTGGGCGGCTTTCCCGGGCTTCCGGAAATTGCCTCCGGCCTTTTAAACCCCGCGCGGGCCTACGCCGCCCCCTTCGGCCGCGGCGATGCTGTTAAAGAAGCCGCGGCAGCGGCGGCCGGGCCTGTTTTCGCGGACGGGGTACAGACGGTGAGCAGCACCCTCAGCCCCGGGCGCTATCCGGCCATCACGGTCCGGGCGGGCGTCCCGGTAAGATGGACAATCAGCGCGCCCCAGGGAAGCATCAACGGCTGCAACAACCGGATGATTATCCGGGAGTACGGCATCGAGCACCGTTTCAAGCCCGGCGAAAATATCATCGAGTTTACCCCGGACCGGGCGGGCAGATTCCCCTACTCCTGCTGGATGGGCATGATACGCAGTTCCATCACTGTTGTCGCGGAGGGCGGGGCCGTTGCCGAAGATACTGCCGGCGCGGCCGGCGGGCCTGTCCCCGCGGGGGTGACGATACCGTCCGGCGAGGCCGTTGTTGCCGGAATAGACAAGGCCGGCGTACAGCGGGTAACGATAAACCTTACCGACGACGGCTTCAGCCCGTCCGTAATTGTTATGCAGAAAGGGCTTAGAACCGAATGGACTATAAAAAACGATTCCCTTGACGAGGGGAATTCGGCCCTGGTCTTCCCGCTCTATTACACGCAAATAGAAATGGCGGCGGGGGATAATATTATAGAAGTAATACCGTCAAGCGATTTCGAGTTTTCGACGGTGGATAATATCTTTTACGGCTATGTAAAGGCGGTGGACGATATTGGCCGCGTAGATATCGAGGCGGTAAAAAAGGAAGCCGCGGAGTTTGAAACCCTGATCTACCCGGACGCTTATTTTGAAGCGGCGGGCCGGGGCGGGTGCTGCGGTTCCGGCAGGAGTTAATTTTTAGGAGGTACAAAATGATAAGGAAACCTGTTCAAAAAGCGCGTAACGGCCTGGCGAGGCTGGCGGTCCCGGTAGTTTTGTTTTTGCTTGCGGGGGCGGATCTGCCCGCACAGAACGCCGGGCAGCTGAACATGGTCAAACCGGCAATCGCGGACCGGGACCTGGTGATCCCGGTCGCGGAGGTGACGGAAAACGCGGCCTTCTATCCTGTGGACATACAGGGGATCCGGCTTGAGGTTATCGCGGTAAAAGCGCCCGACGGCACAATCAGGACCGCGTTTAACACCTGCCAGGTCTGCTACGCGTCGGGGCGCGGTTTTTACAAACAGCAGGGGAGCCTGCTCGTATGCCAGAACTGCGGCAACCGTTTCAGGATGAGCCAGGTGGAACGGCGTTCGGGCGGCTGTAACCCGGTACCCATATTCCCGGCGAACAAAACAGTGGATGACAGAAATATCACTATTTCCAAAGACTTTCTGGCAAAGGCAAAAGAAATATTTTCCCACTGGAAAAGGGGTTAAGTTTACAGCGATTCTTTTGAAAACAGGAGTACAGCTATGGAAAACCGGACTTTGTCTATAGGCGGGATGACCTGCGCGGCCTGCGCGGGGCGGATTGAGAGGACGGTAAAAAAAATCGAGGGCGTCAGTACCGCCACGGTCAACCTGGCAAGCGAAAAGCTGTTTGTCCAATACGATGCCGCGCCGCGCCTGGCGGCGGTTAAAGAGGCGGTTATAAAAATCGGGTACGAGATTCTGGAAAAACCGAAAGCCGCCCTGTCCATCCCAATCGGGGGCATGACCTGCGCCGCCTGCGCCGCGCGCGTGGAGAAGGCCATAGGCAGGCTGGACGGCATCGGGAGCGTATCGGTGAACCTTGCCACGGAAAAGGCG
The DNA here is from genome assembly GCA_031267955.1 of Spirochaetaceae bacterium. Taxonomy (GTDB): domain Bacteria; phylum Spirochaetota; class Spirochaetia; order Treponematales; family Breznakiellaceae; genus JAIRRR01. The sequence continues at coordinate 5,427 of JAIRYB010000212.1, forward strand.
GCGGTAAGTTACGACCCGCAGACAGTGCGCCTTTCGGCGATTAGGGAAGTTATCGAAAAAGCGGGCTACAAGGCGCTTGATTTTTCCGGGAAGGAAGCGGTTGACGAGGACCGTATCCGCAAAGAGCGGGATATCAGAATCCTTAAAACCAAATTCATAATCGCGGCTTCCCTTGCCCTGCCCCTGCTCTACATTGCCATGGCCCCTATGATCAGCTGGGCGCGCCTCCCCTTCCCCAGGGCCCTTTCGCCGATGAACTTCCCCCTGGTTTACGGCCTTGCGGAACTGGCGCTGACCCTTCCCATTATCGCGGTGGGTTACCGTTTCTATACCGTGGGCTTCAAGGCGCTCTGGCAGCGCAGCCCTAACATGGATTCGCTTATCGCCCTGGGAACCACCGCGGCGGTACTTTACAGCGCCTACAATATCTGGCGGATAAGCCAGGGCCATTTTATGGCTGTCGATTCCCTTTACTTTGAAACCGCCGGGGTTATTATCGCGCTGATACTTTTGGGCAAGACTCTTGAGGCCGTGTCCAAGGGCCGCACCAGCGAGGCTATCAAGAAGCTGATGGGGCTTGCGCCGAAAACCGCCATCATACTTGAAAACGGGGCGGAAAAGGAAATCCCCATTGAGGAAGTGCTGCCGGGCGATATTATCGTCGTAAAGCCGGGGGCAAAAATACCTGTGGACGGGACGGTGGCCGAAGGCCACAGCGCCATCGACGAATCCATGCTTACCGGCGAGAGTATGCCCGTGGACAAGAGCGCCGGTTCCGATGTGTACGCGGCGACCATTAACACTACCGGCGTTATCCGGTTTAAGGCGACAAAAGTCGGAAGCGATACCGCCCTTGCCCGGATCATCAAACTGGTGGAAGACGCGCAGGGTTCCAAGGCGCCCATTGCCAAACTGGCCGACATTGTCGCGGGCTATTTTGTCCCCATTGTCTGCCTTATCGCGGTGGCGGCGGGCGTGGCATGGTTTGCCGGTACCCGGAATATTGAATTTTCCCTTACCATATTTATTTCCGTCCTGGTTATCGCCTGCCCCTGCGCCCTTGGCCTGGCAACCCCGACCGCCATTATGGTGGGGACCGGCAAGGGCGCCGAGAACGGCATCCTCATCAAAAGCGGGGAGGGTCTGGAGACGGCTCACAGGATCAACACTATCGTCTTTGATAAAACGGGGACCATTACCGAGGGGAAGCCCGAAGTTACCGACATTATTCCCGCCGGGGGGATCGACGCGGAGTACCTGCTGCGGATCACGGCCTCTGCCGAGAAAGGCTCGGAGCACCCCCTGGGGCAGGCAATCGTAAACGGCGCGGAAGAAAAGGGCCTTGAACTTTTCAAGGCGGGCCGCTTTGAGGCGCTCGCGGGCCGCGGCATTGAGGCCGAGATCAACGGGGTAAAAGCCCTGGTAGGCAACCGCAAACTTATGGAGGAGCGGGGCGTCCGGCTTGAGGAACTGGAGCCCGCGTCCGACCGCCTTGCCGGGGAGGGGAAAACCCCTATGTACGCGGCTTTTAACAAAAACGGGAATACTTTTAGCGCCGCGGGGATCATCGCGGTGGCCGACGTGGTGAAGGCGGGCAGCAAGGCCGCCATCGAAAGCCTTCACAGGATGGGCATAGAGGTCGCCATGATCACCGGGGACAACAGGAAGACCGCCGCCGCCATTGCCGGGCAGGTCGGCATAGACCGCGTACTCTCCGAGGTGCTGCCCCAGGACAAGTCCAACGAGGTGAAAAAATTGCAGGACGAGGGCCGCAAGGTGGCGATGGTAGGGGACGGGATCAACGACGCCCCGGCCCTGGCCCAGGCGGACATCGGCATAGCAATCGGCTCCGGCACCGATGTCGCGATGGAATCGGCGGACATTGTTTTGATGCGTAGCGATCTTATGGACGTGCCCACCGCCATCAACCTGAGCAAGAGGACCATCCGTACCATCAAACAGAATCTCTTTTGGGCTTTCGGCTACAATACAGTGGGAATCCCCATTGCGGCCGGCGTTCTTCACCTTTTCGGCGGGCCGCTTCTCAACCCGATCTTCGCCGCCGCCGCCATGAGCATGAGTTCCGTGTCGGTGCTGACCAACGCGCTGAGGCTTAAAAGATTCAAAGCCTGACCGCTTTGCCGGGAAACAGCGCGCCCGCGCTGTCCTGTCATCTGTCGGCGAACGCTGTTCGCGGAACGCCGGGCAAAGGGCAAATTGAAAACGAACTGCGAGGAGTTATCGATGAAACGTATAACAGTTACCGGCTTGCCGGCGCTTCTTGCGGCCGCGCTTTTGGCGGCGGGGTCCTGCGCGAAACTGGACGTAGTGGGAAGGGATTCGGTTGTTTCCTTTCAGGCGATGCTGGAAAAGATTCCCGGGGGGGCGGAGGCCGACGGGGCTGCCGGGGGCTGGGCGCTGACCGCCCCGGACAGGAGCGCCCGGTTCATCTGGAGCAGGAACTACCAGGAAAGCCCCCTTTACGACGCGATGATCGTTTTTGACGCGCGGCCCTTTATCGAGGCGGGGCTTGACCCCGCTAGGCTGCCGGAAAATATCCTGGTTATCGGCGGGAATATCGTGGTGGGGACAAAACTGGGGGACGAGGTTTTAAGCTACAAGGGCGAGGCTACGCCGGTCGCCTCTTTTGAACAGATAGTAAACCTGAAAAGGGACAGCATAAATTACCACGGGGCGCTTGACCACTACGGGGTGAACCTTTCCGGCGGCAATCTCTTTGAATGGGCCAAAGACATGGGCAAAAACGACAAGGACATAGTATTTGTACTAAACCCCGGCCCCTTTATCGCCGCGGGAGCCGACCCCGCCAAAATCGAAGGGTGGGTTTTTGCCAAGGTTCCGGTAGACGACGAAAACGGCAGGCCTGCGGAAGCGGACAAGATACTCAAGCCGTTCGATCTTTAGAAAACGAGGCTCCGCGCGGCCGCCGTAATCAGGATGAATCCTGTGCAACAGGCGGCTGCGCTTATCAGACATCGGTTTATCACGCACAACAAATACTTGCTCAAATGGCGCCCGGCGCCCCGGTTCAACATTGCGTTTGCGCCGGAGATGAGCTATGCTGGGAACATGGAAAAAGACACCGCCCATGACCGGGACGATGCCCATACCTCTTGGCATCCTTTCCGGAAGCCGTCAAGCTCGAACTTGACCAGTATGGGGATATTCTTGAGTACAGCCCCCGAATACCAACTGACCAAAGAACCGCTCCGCATCGACGTGGTCATTATCAAAAAGCGGAAAAACGTACCCATGAAGAACCCGGGAGCAAGTTCCTGGGTATCTTCGTTGGATAGGAAATTTATTCGAAAGTCTGGTTTAATACCCTGCGGCTTGCCGCGGCTCAAATAACACAAAGCGCACAAAAATTTGGTATTAAACCAGACGGTATAATAAACTTCCTATCGAACGAGCCTCCGTTCGAGCTAATGCAACGCTTAGGATACCACGCGGCTTGCCGCGCGGAGGCTCATTACTACTATTACTATTCCCCTGCCGAATCGCGGAGCCGGGTGTTTCCGGTTTAAAGCCGGAAACACCGTTCACCTTGTGAATCAGGGGAGGCTCCTTCGGAGCCTCCCCTTTTTTATGCGGGGGGTAGCGTAAGACTTGCTCCGGGCCGTAGGCCCTCCGCAAGTTTTTTAGGAGATTTACCAAAGGCAAAACTCCACGATGGGGCGGAGCAAGGCTGGAGCGCAGGGGGGCCGGACGGCGGCCTTTTCACTTCACAGAAAGAGTTTGTGCCGCAGGCGCAAACTCTGAGGCGAAACCTGTAAGGTTTCGCCCCGCCTCCCGGTAACAGGCCCCCCTCAAAATACTTTTGCCTTTTTTTAAGGAGGAAAACATGATTATCGCGCTAAAACACGACGCGCGCCGGGAAGAGATTACGGGTTTTACGGCGTTCCTGGAAAAACAGGGGGTAAGGGTCCACCTGTCCGAGGGGGCTTCGCAGACTGTGCTGGGCCTTGTGGGGGACACTTCGGGGATCGACGAGGAGGGGCTTATGGCCCACCATCTGGTGGAAAAGGTGATCCGGGTGCAGGAGCCGTACAAGCGGGCGAACCGGATGTTCCACCCGGAAGATACCCGGATCGATATTAACGCTGCCGGCGGGAAAACACAGCATATCGGCGCGGGATACCTGGGGGTAATTGCCGGGCCCTGCTCGGTGGAAACCAGGGAGCAGATTATCACTGTGGCAAAGGCGGTGAAGGAAGCGGGCGCGGGATTCCTGCGCGGGGGCGCTTTTAAGCCGAGGACGAGCCCCTACAGTTTCCAGGGCCTTGGGTGCGGGGGGCTGGACCTGCTCCTTGAGGCGAAGAAGGAAACCGGGCTTCCGGTAGTGACGGAACTTATGGCTATACACCAGCTTGAGGTGTTCGACGGGGTGGACCTTATCCAGGTGGGCGCCCGGAATATGCAGAACTTTACCCTGCTCAGGGAACTGGGCCGCTGCAAAAAGCCTGTCCTTTTGAAACGGGGGCTGGCCTCGACCATAACGGAATTGCTGATGGCCGCCGAATATATCATGGCCGGGGGTAACGACAGGATCATCCTCTGCGAGCGGGGCATACGTACTTTTGACAGCTATACGCGGAACACCCTGGACCTTTCGGCTGTCCCGGCCCTCAAGCGGCACACTCATTTGCCGGTGATCGTGGACCCGAGCCACGCGACGGGCATTGCCTGGATGGTGCCGGCCATGGCGAAGGCCGCTGTGGCCGCCGGCGCGGACGGGGTGATTATCGAGGTCCACAACAACCCGGAAACGGCCCTCTGCGACGGGGAGCAGTCCATTACCCCGGACGCCTTTGCCGCGCTTATGGGGACCCTGAAAAAATACGCCGAATTTGAGGGGAAATACCTGCCGTGAAACCTATCGAAGACTGTACTGTGGGCATAGCCGGCATGGGCATCATGGGAGGCGCGGTGGCTATGGCCCTGGGGAAGCTTGTGCCGGCGCGGATACTTGCCTGCGATCCCGATGTCCGCGCTGCCGGCGCGGCCCTGGCCGACGGCGTTATCCACGAGGCTTTTACGGACGCGGGGGAGATGCTGGAAAGATGCGATCTGGTCTACCTCTGTGTAAACCCGTCCGCGCTGCCGGGCTTTATAGGCGCCCGCATGGGGGATTTTAAAACCGGGGCGCTTATCACGGATATTGCGGGCGTAAAGGGAAACATCGCCAAAGTTGTGGAGGAAAAGCTGCGGGACGATCTGGATTATATTCCCGGCCACCCCATGGCGGGTTCCGAGAAGGGGGGTTACGCCCAGGCGCGCAACTGCGATTTCCGGGGGAAGAACTACATACTTACCCCGTTAAAACGGAACAGGGCGGAAAACCTGTCGTACCTGGCGGGCCTTATCCGGCGCATGGGGTTCGGCAGGATTACCGTTACCACGCCGGAAGACCACGACAGGAAAATCGCCTTTACCTCCCAGCTCTGCCACGTTATCGCCGCGTCCCTTGTCGACTGCGAGGCCGACACGGAGATTACCCGCTTTGGGGGCGGTAGTTTCGAAGACCTTACCCGTATAGCCATGCTCAACGCCCCCATGTGGACGGAGCTTTTCCTTGAAAACCGGGGGGAACTGCTGGCGCGCATCGATCAGTTCGGGGAAAGCCTGGCCGCGATCAGGGCCCTTATCGCCGGGGACAGCGCCGCGGCCCTGGAAGCGAGGCTGGGGGCGGTACGGGAGCGCCGGGCGGCGATGGCGGAACAATGAACTGGGCCTGGCGGTATTCCCGCCGCGCCTCTTTCTCCCCTTCGCCCATAGCCAGCCTCCCGCTCGATTTGACACGCCCCGCGATTTGAAATACAGTGGGCGTATGGAAAACTTGGGTTACTATAACGGCGAAACCGGCCCCATAGAGGAAATGAAGGTCCCTATGGATGACCGCTCCTCGTGGTTCGGGGACGGGGTCTATGACGCGACAATCAGCGCGGACCATATCGTCTATGCCTTGGAGGAACATGTAGACAGGTTTTTCAACAGTATGGCGCTGCTTAAAATAGAGCCGGATTTTACCCAAAAGGAGCTGGCCGCCCTGCTGTCGTCGCTTGTAAAGAAGGTGGACAGCCCGGTCCAGATGGTATACTGGCAGGTCACCCGGGGGACCGCCCCTCGCGCTCACGCCTTTCCCCAGGGGGCGCGGCCCAACCTCTGGATATTTCTGCGGCCCTGGAAAACAGCGGACCCCGCGCGCGGGCAGAAACTTGTCACCGTGGAAGATACCCGCTTTTTCCACTGCAACATCAAGACGCTGAACCTTATCCCCAATGTTCTCGCGGCCGAGGATGCCAGGAAAGCCGGCTGCGACGAGGCGGTGTTTCACCGCTCCGGCAGGGTTACCGAATGCTCGCGCAGCAATGTGCATATACTCAAGGACGGGGTTTTCCGCACCGCCCCGGCGGACAGCCTGATCCTGGCCGGTATTGGCAGGGCGCACATCATGGCCCTGTGCGGGAAGCTGGGCGTCCCGGTGGACGAGACGCCGTTTTCCGTCCAGGAAATGATGGCCGCCGACGAGGTGCTGATCACAAGCTCGGGCGTTTTTTGCCTCGCGGCCACTCATGTCAACGGCATGCCTGTCGGCGGCAGGGCGCCGGCCCTGGTCGGGCGGCTGCGGGACGCCCTTATCGGGGAGCTGTGGGACTACATAGCCGCCCGGGGCGGGGCAGCGCGGCGCGGCGGCCCGCCCTGAAAGCGCCCCCTCCGAATCAGGCGTTGCCGCCGTACAGGGCTTTAATCGCGGAGCTGGACCCTATCCGGTCAACTCCCCGGTCAAAAAACGCCTCGTGGTCCTCCGCGGTGCGTATGCCCCCGGCGGCCTTGACCCGGACGCCCCTGCCGACATTCGCGCGGAAGAGGTCTATGTCCTCAAGCACCGCGCCGCCGGGGCCAAGCCCGGTGGATGTCTTGATAAAGTCGGCCTTGCATTTTGTGACCAGCCGGCAGAGTTCTATTTTTTCGTCTTTTTCGAGATAGCAGGTCTCGACGATAATTTTCAGTATTTTGCCTTCCGCGGCTTTGCGCAGGGCGGCAAGTTCCTTTTCCACAAGATCGAAATTGCCGTTTTTTACATCCCCGAGGTTGATGACAACGTCGATCTCGGCCGCCCCGTCCCGTATGGCTTCCCCGGTCTCGAAAACCTTTGTTTCGGTGGTGGCGAACCCCATGGGGAATCCTATGGCCGTGCAGACGGGAATCTCCTTGCCGTACTTTTCCGCGGCCCGCTTTACATACGAAGGCGGTATGCAGACCGA
>JAIRYB010000148.1 GCA_031267955.1 Spirochaetaceae bacterium
GCTGTCCGGGTACTCGCCCAGGGCCGTGTTAAACACTTCGATTGCGGCGTCATAATCCCCCTGCTGGACCAGCTTAACGCCCTGATTATAATAATCCATAACACCCATGTAACAGTCCCCCATTTTTTCTAAAGCTATAGGTTAATTATAGGCGAAAATGGGGGGACGGGCAAGGAGACATACCGCATCACATAAAAATAGACACCCTAAAACAAGACCCTATAATTTACAATGAAATTTTTGCTTATATTGTTATACGATATTTTTGTACAATGAATTCAAAGGTTTTTTGCACCCATTAACAAATCGCCTCCCCGCCATGAATGGCGAGGAGGCGCAGGATCAATATTCTTTTTCCAATCATTCGCCAGGAAAAATACGGCGTGGTCTGTTGCTGTCCTTAAAAAAGTACCAGGCGCCAAATTTCCGTGCGCCCGCCGGCCGACTTGACATTTCCCGCAAATATACTATGATTATGACAAAATCGTGGTTTTTGTCATTTATATAAAAAATTTACAGGCGGGTTTATGGCGATTGAGATTATTGCGACCGGACGCGCGGTTCCGCCGCGGCGCCTTACAAACGACGATCTGGCGAAGCGGATCGATACGAACGACGAATGGATAAGGTCCCATACGGGGATACGGGCGCGGCATATCGCGGACGATTCGACGGCGTGCAGCGATCTGGCGCTTGAGGCGGCGAAAGACACCCTGTCCCGGGCGATTGAAACCGGGGCTGTAGGCGAAAAAACCCCGGAAGAACTGGCGCTGACCGTTGATCTTATCCTGCTGGCATCTTCCACCCAGGATTATTACGGGCATCCGGCCACAGCCTGCCTCGTACAGGACAAGCTGGGCGCGCCAAACGCGGCGGCTATGGACATTACGGTGGCCTGCAGCGGTTTTATCTACGGCCTGGAGACCGCCGCGGGACTTTTGGAAATAAACGCGAAACGGAGGCGGGCGCTGGTGATAGGTTCGGACATTCTGTCGCGGATCACGGACTGGACCGACCGGGCAAGCTGCGTCCTGTTTGGGGACGGGGCCGGGGCCGTACTGCTGGAAAAAACCGCCGCCCCCTCGGAGGGGGAAGGGAGGCGGGGGCTTGTCCGTTCCATCCTTGCCGCCGACGGTTCGGGCGCCGGGCATCTTATGCTGCGCCGGGGGGGCAGCCGCGAACCTTTTAAGGCGGGGGAAGTCGTGGATATTCCGCCCCACATCGATATGGACGGCCAGGCGGTGTACTACTTCGCGGTAAAAGCGGTGACCGATACGATAAAGAACCTGCTGAAAGAGGACGGGATCGCCATAGACGATGTGGACATCATCATACCCCATCAGGCGAACGCCCGGATTGTGCAGGCCGCGGCAAAACGCGCGGGGATTCCCGAAGAAAAGTTCTACCTTAACATTGACGAATACGCGAATACTTCTTCCGCTTCTATCCCGATAGCCCTGGACGAGCTTGCCAGGGACGGGAAACTGAAACGGGGGAATCTTATAATGACCGTGGGTTTCGGCGCGGGCCTTACCTACGGCGGCAATCTTATTGTATGGTAAAGTGATTTTAACATGATAACAGCCAGTACAAAAACAGTTTTTCTGTTTCCGGGGCAGGGCGCGCAGTACCGGGGCATGGGCCTTGACCTTCTTGAAAAGGGGGGCGCGGCCGTGAAGGGGCTTTTCGCCCTCGCGTCCGAAATCATGGGCCGCGACATGGCCGCCCTGCTCGCCGGCGCCGACGACGTCTCCCTTAAGCGGAGCGATACTTCCCAGCCCGCCGTTACCCTGGTGAACCTGGCGGCGGCGGCGTTTCTGGGCGAGAGGGGGATTAAGCCGGCGGCCTGCGCGGGCTTTAGCCTGGGCGAATACGCAGCCCTGGTCACGGCCGGCATTGTTACGGCGGAGGACTGCTTTTGCCTGGTGAAGCTGCGGGGCCGGGCGATGCAGGCTTCTTCCGACCGTATCGCCCGCGAAGCCGCCCCGGCGGGCGGCGCGGATAGCGCGGACTCTGCGGACAACGCGCCCGGCATGGCGGCGGTCATCGGCCTTCCCCCCGGGCGGGTAGAAGAACTTGTCGCCGGGTGGAGGGAGGCGGGCCTGGAAGGGCTTTACGGGGCGAACTTCAATTCCCCCAAACAGGTGGTTGTTTCCGGAACCGCCGCGGCCCTGGCGGAAGCCCAGGCCCGGTTCAAAGAGGCCGGCGCGAAACGGGTGCTCCGCCTCCAGGTAGCCGGCCCCTTCCACTCGCCCCTTATCGCGGACGCCGCGGAGGCCTTTGCCCCGGCTCTTGAAAAAACAGCTTTCAGGGACCCGCTAATTCCCTGTTTTTCAAATGTCACGGGAAAGCGGGTAAGCTCCGGGGAAGAGGCGAAGGGCCTTGCCTTAAAACAGATTGTCTGTCCGATATACTGGACCCGGGAAGAGGCGTCCGTCGCGGCGGAGGGCATCGGGGCGGCGCTGGAAACCGGCCCGGGCAAGGTTTTGCAGGGGCTGTGGCGGGATTCGGGAAGCGCCGTGCCCTGTTATCCGGCGGGGACGGCAGCGGACATTGAAGCGCTTTTTGGCGCCGGGACAAAACCGGAAGCGCCGCAGGAGGCAGCAGGATGATCTTGGAAAATAAAAAAGCCCTGGTAACCGGGGCCTCCCGGGGTATAGGCAGGGCTGTTTCGGAGATCTTCCTCAAAGAGGGGGCCGAAGTCTGGGGCATAGGGACCAGGGAACCGGCAGACCTCGCGGAACGGATAAGCAAAAGCGACGGCAGGTTCCGCTGGACAAACGCGGACCTGGGCTGTCTGGACGGCGTGGAAGCCGTAATAGAAGAACTGTTAAAAGCCTCCGGCGGTTTCGACATACTTGTCAATAACGCGGGGATAACCCGCGACAACCTTTCGTTCAGGATGAGCCTCGCGGATTTTCAGAAAGTGCTGGACGTGAATCTAAGCGCCGCGTTTCTTGCGGCCCGTACTGTAGGCCGCGACATGATACGAAAGAAAAGGGGTTCCATCATCAACATGGCGAGCGTTGTGGGAATTCACGGGAACGGCGGCCAGGCGAACTACGCGGCAAGCAAGGGGGGGCTAATCGGCGTTACCAAGTCCGTCGCGCTCGAAGTGGCAAGCCGGGGCGTGAGGGTAAACGCCGTCGCGCCGGGCTTTATCAGTTCCGACATGACCGGTGCGATTCCCGAAGCGGCGAAAGCCGCCATGCTGGACCGCATCCCCCTGAAACGGCCCGGCCTTCCGGAAGACGTGGCGGCGGCGGTGCTGTTTCTGGCGTCCGACGCCTCCTCGTACATAACCGGGCAGGTGATCAGCGTTGACGGCGGTATGTTTATTTAGTTGTAATTGCATTACCCGGCGACTCCGGGCAGATACTGCGGCCCGGCCGGAAGCTGCGTTTTGTTTTAGGGAGTTAATATGGACAACGGAAAAAAGAAAGTAGTAGTAACCGGGTTAGGCGCCGTTACGCCTATCGGGAATACGGCAGAGGAATTTGGGAGATCCCTTGTCGCGGGGAAGAGCGGGATAGGCCGGATAACCCAGTTCGACACGGAAGGTTTTGATGTAAAAATAGCCGCCGAGGTAAAGGATTTCGATCCCGCCGTATGGATGGATAAAAAGGACGCCCGCAAGATGTGCCGCTTTACCCAGTTCGCGGTAGCCGCCGCAGCCCAGGCCCTTGCGCAGGCCGGCCTGCTGGAACCCGCCGAAGGGGCCGGCCCCGGCGACGCGCCCGCCCAGAACAAGCGCCTTAAAAGCGATCCCTGGCGGACAGGGATAGTGCTGGGGAACGGGATCGGCGGTTTCGAGGTAGTGTCGGAATCCTTCCGCAAACTTTTTGGCACCGGCCCCCGGCGCATGCTGCCCCTGACCGTTCCCATGATGATAGGGAACGAGGCGGCGGGCAATATCTCGATGATCTTCGGCGCGAAAGGCCCCGCCCTTACCCAGGTAACCGCCTGCGCCTCGGGCGCCGACGCCCTGGGCCAGGCCCTGGACCTGATACGCTCGGGCCGCATCGATGTGGCCATTTCCGGCGGCACCGAGGCCTGTATAGTCCCCTTTGCCGTCGGCGGCTTCCAGATGCTCAAGGCGCTTTCCACCCGGCACAACGACGAGCCGGAAAAGGCAAGCCGCCCCTTTTCCGCGGACAGGGACGGCTTTGTCCTGGGGGAAGCCGCGGGGGTCCTGGTTCTGGAAAGCGAGGAACACGCAAAGGCCCGGGGCGCGCGTATAGTGGCGGAATTCGCCGGTTACGGCGCGACGGCCGACGCCTACCACATCACTTCCCCGGACCCCTCCGGAGAGGGCGGCGGCCGGGCGATCAAATTCGCGTTGGAAGACGCGGGGCTAAGCCCCGGCGACATCCAGTATTACAACGCCCACGGCACGTCCACGGAGATCAACGACGTTACCGAAACAAAAATAATCAAATACGCATTCGGGGATCACGCCCGCAAACTTAAAATTTCCAGCACCAAGAGCATGACCGGCCACTGTATCGCGGGCGGCGGCGGCATCGAGGCCATAGCCTGTATCCTCGCAATCCAGGACGGTTTCTTCCCGCCTACCATCAACCTGGACAACCCCGATCCTGAATGCGATCTGGACTATGTTCCCAACAAGGCCCAGTACGGCGAAATCAGCGCCGCCGCTTCGGGCAACCTTGGGTTCGGCGGGCATAACGGCGTGGTAGTGTTCCGCAAATATAAAGCGTAAGGAGAAGGCGATGGATAACGAAGTAGAATCGCTTTTACCCCACCGGGAACCGTTCCTGTTTGTGGACGAAATTGTAAGCGTGGATAAAGAGAAGATAATCGCGAAGCACGTATTTACCGAAAAGGAATTTTTCTTTAAGGGCCACTTTCCCCGGTACCCGGTGGTCCCCGGGGTGATCCTGGTGGAAACCATGGCCCAGTCCGGCGGCGCGGGCCTTAGAAAACTCGGCGTTCTCGGCGGGGACGCGCTTTTCTTTCTCGGCTCCGTGGACAAGGTAAAGTTCCGCCGGCAGGTAAGGCCCGGGGACGAGGTCCGCTGCGAAATAGAGAATCTGCGCGTTTCCCCCAAAATGATCAAGCAGGCCGGGAAAGCCTATGTAGGCGGCGAGCTTGCCGCGGAAGCCGAATGGCTCTGCCTTGTGGGAAGCGCCGCCGGCTCTTAACAAAACGCGGCTCTTAAAGGCAAGGCCGGATCCTGAAAAGCCGAATCCTAAAAAGCGCCGGCTCCCGCTTCCGGTCCGGGACCGCTTACTTCCGCCCCACCGCGATAAGCGATTCGGCGTACTGGTCATATGGCCCCTCTTCCCAGTTCCCGTAAAGCTCCACGGCGGAAAAGCCCGCGTCCAGGAGAAGCCGCCGCAGTTCCGTTGCCGCGTACAGGCGCTGCGTAAAAACACGTTCGGTTTTTTTCCCGTCCTTGTCTATCAGTATCCACCTGTTTTTTAACCCTTCCCAGGAATCCGTTGCCTCGTATTTGGTAAGCACAAAATAGCCCGCCCGTTCAAACCACTCGGCCTCCGCAAAATCCCTTACCGCGATTTCCTTCCCCAAAGTTTCGATAATAAAACAAGCGCCGTCCTTAAGCGACTCGCAGACATTCCGCGCGAAAAGCATGTCGTCTTCCCGGCTGGCAAAATAGCCAAAGGAGATGTAAAGATTAACCGCGAGATCGAATGCCCTGGGCCGTTTAAAGCGGCGCACGTCCTCGCACACAAATTCTATTTCCAGATGCTCGTAAGCCGCGTCGTCCCTTGCCGTGTCAAGATAAGCCGGCGTCAAATCCACGCCCGTAACCGCAAAACCCCGCCGCGCCAATTCCAGGCTGATGCGCCCGAAACCGCAGCACATATCCGCCGCCCGCGGCCCGCCCGGCGCGCTGGCCTCCGCGGATTTGTACGCCGGCGGGTACTCGTAGAGCGGGAGCCGCGCCATCCTGGTAATACCGTCAGCAACCGCGGACACCTCGGCCCAGCGCTTGGCGTCAAACATGATGGGCGCGTACTGTTCCCAAAAAACCCTGTCATTAAACCATTCATCGGAGTATTTTTCGAAAGATTCTTTTCCCGCCATAGCTTTCAGTGTATTATATTTAAGGAAAAAGGTAACTATACAAGCCGGGGGGGAAGCCTCCCCCCCGCGGCGCGCACGGCTGCGCCGCTCCCCCCTCTGCGGGGGCGGCAGGCCGCCGGCTTTTTGCCCCCGCAACGCCCCTGGGCCTGGCGACGCAACGCTCCCCGGGCCAGGCGACGCAAAACGCCCCGGACCTGGTAACGCCCCGGCAGAACAGTTACAAGCAGGAGAAAATACTTCTATGAAAAAGCCCAGCATCTGCCTTATCGTGTTTGCGGCCAGCCTTTTATTTTGGGGCTGCGTTTCTTCCCAAAACAGCGCGCCGGACCGGGGCGCCGCACGGCTTTCGGCGGAATCAGCGCCGTTTGTTTTGGAGACCTCCATCCCCTTTGACAAGGGGGACCCCCGGGGGCCCCGGTTCGAGATAACCCTGTCCTTTCCGGAACCGGCCGGCCCGGACTCCGGCCTTGGGAATCTTGTCCGGGAGCTGCTCTACAAAGGGCAAAGCGCGGCCGATTACGGGAACACGGTTGCCGCCGAACACGGGAAACTCTACGCCGAACTGCGCGACGACTGGATGGCCCAGGGTGAAAAGCCGCCGGAGTCGTTTAACTGGTACTATACGGAAAAAGCTGAAAGCCGGACAGTACAGGTAAAAGGCCTTATACCCGGCCATGACAAACTCCTCGTACTCGTCAAAACCACGGAAAGCTACCTGGGCGGCGCCCACGGGAATTCATCTACAAGGTACTTTGTCATAGACCCGGCGGCGGTCAAACCCCTTGCCCTGGACGATATTTTCAGCAGCCGGGAGGATCTTCGCCTTCTGCTGGAGGCGGAACTGCGCCGCCAGTACCATCTGCCGGAAGGCGCGCCGCTTTCGGACGCCGGCTTTTTCGAGGACAGGGTGGATCTGCCGGAAAATTTCTTTCCCGCAGAAGATGCGGGCAAGGGCCGTTCCGGCGGGCCGGCGGAAGATTCCCCTTTCATGCACTTTTTCTGGAACGCCTACGAAACAGCCCCCTATGTCATGGGCCCCATCGAGATTTCCCTGCCCCTCAAGAGCCTGTCCCCGTATCTTCGGAAATAGCCGCCGGGCAAAAACGCTAAAGTTGGAAACCCGGAGATTCCGATAATTAAGAAAACACCTGCCGGCATTGCGCTAACGGGTGTTTCTTTAATCTGATGCGGAGGAATACTGGTGCGGTACTACATTAAATGCGAAAAGGGCAGAAGCGAATTTCTGGACATACTCAGGGAAACCAGCGGCGGCTATTATATCCGCCTTACCCGGATAAAAGACGATTATGAAAAAACCATCGAAGAATTTATGTCAAAACAGCTTTTCGATGTCTGCCTTATTACGGGCTACATCAAACAGGAAAGCCTCGGCGAGCAGATGAGCGCCTAGCAGTTTGTCGCGCTTTGCGTTTAAATCCTCGGGCGCGCCGTTATCATTTTACTTTTACTTCGACTTTTAGAATTTCCTTGCCGGAAAGCCTTACCCCGTTCGCCTTAAGGCCCTTAACCGCGAAATTCTGCGCCTTGAAATCTTCCCGCAGGATCTTGAGCCTTGGTTTGGGCTTGTACACGGCAGTAAAGACGAACTTGGGCCGGGTGTCAAGGTGAAGCACCGAGGCCCCTTCCGGTACCAGCGAATACTCCTTGTTCATGATCCACCCTTCTATCACGCAGCGTTTAATGTAGGGAAGGCCGCTTTCCGCTTCCCTGTAGACAATCGTGAAAACGGTGTTTAAAAGGGCTTCCTTGTCCGCTACGGCGATATACCACGCGCCCGGCCCGACAAAGGATTTTTCCGGAATATCGGACACAAACCAGCTCCCGTTATTGCGGATAGTAATAACCCGGTCAAAGGGGGATACTTCCGCCGTTACATCGCCCGACACGGCGGTTCCCAGATAACCTGTCTTGCGGTCGTATCTGAGTTCCAGGTCTTTTTTTACTACTTCCTTTACATCCACCTTCTCAAAAGTACCGACCCTGGTTTTCCGCCGGCCCCGGCCCACTTCCTCGTTGTTTTTAATTTTGGCGATAAGCATGTCCAGGCAGTTCAGCGCGTAAGCGACAATATTTTTAAGATGGGCGTTGATCTCCTTGATGCGCGCCGCTATCTCCTGCATTTCGTTCCGGGCCTTGTTGATGTCGTAGAGGGAGATCCTGCGGATGGGTATCCTGAGCAGATGTTCCACATCGTCGTGGCTGACGCCCCGGGGCCCCACTTCCTTCATAAAGGGTTTGAACCCGTCCATAACGGCCTTTTCAACCCCTTCGGCTGTTTTCATCTTCTCAATACCCTTGTATATCCGCTCCTCAATGAAGATGCGTTCCAGGGTACGCAGGTGGAGCTTGTCCTGGAGTTCTTTCTTTTCTATCTCCAGTTCTTTGGTTAGTATCTTTACCAATTGCCCGGCATGGTGCTTGATAATCTCCGTAACGGTTATCACCACGGGCAGGCTGTTTTTTATGACAAGCAGATTTACCGATATAGACTGCTCGCATTCGGTAAAGGCAAACAGCGCGTCCACCGTCTCTTCCGAATACACGCCGCGGGCAAGCTTTATCTCTATCTCCACATTTTCCGTCGTAAAGTCATTGATGGACTGGATCTTAATCCGCCCCGCTTTCGCGGCGTTTTCAATACTGTTGGTAATACTTTCCGTTGTTGAACCGAAGGGCAGCTCCCTTATCACGATACGCTTGGGATCCGATGTATCAAGTTTTGCCCGCACCAGGACTTTCCCGTTCCCGTCGCGGTAATCCGATACATCGAGAAGCCCGCCTGTAGGGAAGTCCGGGAAAAGCTGGAAACGTTTTCCCTGGAGGCATGCCTTTACCGCTTCCATCACCTCGATAATGTTGTGGGGAAGGATCTTCGTGGACATTCCCACGGCTATCCCTTCGGCGCCCATCACCAGCACCACCGGAATCTTTGCCGGAAAAAGTACCGGCTCCCTGTTCCTGCCGTCGTAGGAATCGGCATACGTAGTAAGTTTCGGGTTGTAGAAAACATCTTTCGCGAAAGGCGTGATCCGGCACTCGATGTACCGGGCCGCCGAGGCTTCGTCGCCGGTGTATATATTCCCGAAGTTCCCCTGCCGTTCGATAAAGTATTCCTTGTTTGCCAATACTACCAGCGCCGAACCAATCGATGCGTCCCCGTGCGGGTGGTACTTCATACATTCGCCGACAATGTTGGCTACCTTGTGGAATTTCCCGTCATCCCGATCCAGAAGGGTATGGATAATGCGCCGCTGCACCGGCTTGAGCCCGTCTTCCAGATCCGGAATGGCCCGGTCTTTGATTACGTAGGAGGCGTATTCCAGGAAATTCCGGTCGAACAAATTTTTGATATATGCCATATACTGTTATTCTAACGGTTTACGCGCTGCCCCGTCCAGTATCCTGCCATGATACGCGGGGGGAAGATTATTGCCGCCGGGCTTTAATACGAAACCGCGGCGGGCTTTCGGCCCGTACCCCGTTCTTCAATCGGCGTGTAGGGCATGAGCCGGGAGACGGACTTGTACGCAGGGCGGATGATCTTGCCCGCGTTCACCAGTTCTTCTATACGGTGGGCGCTCCAGCCGGCAATGCGGGACACGGCGAAAAGCGGGGTGTATAGCTCCTCGGGCAGATCCAGCATACTGTAAACAAAACCGGAATAGAAGTCCACATTGGCGCTGACCCCCTTGTACATTTTCCGTTCCTTCGCGATAACCCGGGGGGCCAGGTATTCGACCTTCGAGTAGAGTACGTATTCTTCCCGGCGTTTTTTATCTTCCGCCAGTTGTTCCACAAAGCGGCGGAAGATAAGCGCCCGAGGATCGGAGAGGGAGTAAACCGCGTGGCCTATGCCGTAAATCAGTCCCGACCTGTCAAAAGCTTCGCTGCGGAGTATCTTTTCGAGATAGGCGGATATCTCGTCGTCATCGTGCCAGTCGGAAATTTTTTCCTGCATTTCCCGGAGCATCCGCACGACTTTTATATTCGCCCCGCCGTGCCTGGGGCCCTTGAGGGAACCCAGGGAAGCGGCAACAGAGGAATAGGTGTCCGTATGCGACGAGGTAACCACATGGGTTGTAAAAGTAGAATTGTTACCGCCGCCGTGTTCCGCGTGGAGTACCAGGACAAGGTCCAGGATGCGCGCCTCAAAGGGAGTATAGCTGGAATCCTGCCGCAGCATGTGCAGGATATTTTCGGCAGTGGAAAGCCCCTGCCTGGGCGGGTGGATTACCAGGCTCTGGTTGTTGTGGTAGTGGGCAAATGACTGGTACCCGTAAACCGCGAGCAGGGGGAACCGGGCTATGAGTTGAACTGACTGGCGGATCACGTTGGCTACGGAGATATCGTCCGGATTGTCGTCGTAGGCGTAAAGGGTCAGCACGCTCTTGGCCAGGGAATTCATCATGTCCTTGCTGGGCGCGTTCATGATCGTGTCCCGGACAAAGCTGTCCGGCAGGACGGCGTTTTCTTCCAGAAGGGCGGAGAAGTCCTTGAATTCTTCTTTAAGCGGAAGATGCCCGAAGAGAAGTAAAAAACAAACTTCCTCAAAACCGAAACGGTTCTCTTCGAAAAACCCCCGGACTATATGTTCAATGTTAATGCCCCGGTAATACAGTTTCCCCTCGCAGGGGACAAGATCGCCGTCTTCGATAATGTACGAGACAATTTCCGAAATTTCCGTAAGGCCGACCAGAACGCCCTTGCCGCTGATATCCCTCAGCCCGCGCTTTACCTCGTATTTCGAGTAGAGTTCGTTATTGATGACTCCGCCGTTTACGACAAAATCAGAGTAAGAGTTAATAAGATCGTCTATCTGTTGTTTTGTCATCTTGGCCTCCGTCTAGTTACTATACAGTATTTTAGGATTCCCCGCAAGCGGCGGGAATACGCCGGAAACCCCTTTGCCTGAAAAAATTTAAAAAAATGAACAAAAATCCCGCAATGGTACATTGGGGATACCGGCCGGAAAGACGCGCGGGTTCTTTAAGCGCCGGGCTTTCGCCTTCAGCCGCGCAAACAGCGTAGCGCCGCTTTGATTGGAAGACCATGTCCATACCCCGGAGATCGCCCCTGGGTATCATCGTTGGAAGACCGGGATAGTTCATCCCATGCGCTTGAGCCTGTCGATAGCCACTTCCCCGGCAACGGCAAGGTCTTCCGCGGTAAAGGCAAAGACAAGGTTGTCGTCGAACAGTATTTGCGCGGACGGGGGGAATTCGTCGTCGCCGGCGTAGAGGATAAGGCTGATAAAAAGGCCGCTCAGGAATTCGATGCGGTACCCGGCGTCGCCCTGGGGCAGTTTTTCCGCCTTAAGGCCCGGCGAGGTTTCGATGATTCTCCTGAAACGGGGGATATCGTTTCCAAAACCGTAGGCCAGCCGTTTCAGGCAGCGGCCGTCAAAGTTCCGGTAGTAGACCGGCCCCCAGGGGACCTCGTTGTAGGAAAGCCGCTTCCCGTTCCCGCCGAGATACCGGCCTTCGCACAGATAACGGAGGATGAGGATGTCGCAGGCGGCCTGCCCGGGGTCAGAGAGGCGCGCGGAAACGCTGCTGCCCGTGGAGGTCCGGGCCGCGTCTGTCCGCGCGCCGGCAGTGAAGCCGCTTGTAACGGTAGCCGCGGACCGGCCGGCGGGGGCCTGCAAAGAGGCGGCCGCGCGGGGGCAGAGCGCGAAGGCCGGGTGCGGCGCCAGGTACTCCGCCCCCATAAGGGTAAGCGAAAAGGCATTACCGTCAAAGGGGAGGGCGCAGCGCCTGCCGATTTCACGCGGGTCAAGGCTGCGGTAAATCTCCAGGTAATGGGAGAGGGGGATTTCCTCTTTTTGGTTAGGGCGGTTCATTCGCTTAACTGAAAAAGAGACGCGTCCGTATGGGGGAGGAAACAGGCCGCTACAAACTCGTCCATATAGCCGGGATAAGAAGAAAGTTCCAGATAGGTTATCCCCCCCGCTATGCCGGTTACCATTTCCGTTGCCTTGCGGGAACTCGTCATGGCGTACGCGCCGAGCATGGAACTGTTGCCGATGTAGTGGAACTTTTCAAGCGGCAGGTTGGGAAACATACCGATGCGGATCGCCGCGCTCATGTTGATCCCGCTCCCGATGCCCCCGGCGACGTACACATCCTCAATGGCGTCTACCGGATATTCCACTGCGGCAAGCATGGTCCTGATTGCCGAGAAGATAGCGCCTTTTGCCCTGATAAAGTTATCGATGTCCGTTTCGGTCAGGGCGACTTCCCGGCCGGTGTCGGTTTCTTCCGCAAACGCGGCGATATAACGGCCCACGCCGTATTCGTCGTGTTTTATCCGCCGGCCCTCACGGATAAATTTCCCCCTGGAATTGATGATCCCGCAGCGGAAAAGTTCCCCTATCAAATCGATGAGTCCTGAACCGCAGAGTCCGGCGGGTTTTTGGCCGGCCGCGTTCCCGACTATCGCGGCGTCAGGTTCCATGGTATCGGCGTTTATCCCGCACGCCTCGATAGCGCCGTCGGTGGCCCGCATACCGCATGAAATATCGCCGCCTTCAAAGGCCGGCCCCGCGGAACAGGCGCAGCTGAAGAGGAACTCGGCGCTTCCGAAAACAAGTTCGCCGTTAGTCCCCAGATCAATAAAAAGCGAGGGGGTTTCCTTTCTGAAAATCATCGAGGAAAAAACCCCGGCGGTGATGTCTCCGCCCACATAGCTTCCTATGCTGGGCGCGATAAGGACTTCCGCCTCGGGATTAACGCCCATACCAATATCCTTGCCCCGTATGTCCCTGCCTTCAAAGAAGGCGGGGACATAGGGTTCCAGCCTCAGGTGTTCCGCCGGAACGCCCAGGAAAAGATGGGTCATGGTGGTATTGGCCGCCACCGCCACACGGTAAATCCTGTCCGGGGCGATCCCCGCCTTTTCGCAGAGGCCGTGGATAAGCGGTTCGGTACACTCGCCGGTAACGGCGGCGCGGAGGCGCTCAAGCCCGCCGGGACGGGTGCTTTCTATGATGCGGGTGATCACGTCGGCGCCGTAACGTATCTGCCCGTTCCCCGCCGAACCGGTACTAATCATGTCCCCGGTTTCCAGGTCAACGAGGAGCATGGACACTGTTGTAGTGCCAATGTCGATGGCGAGGCCCGCAATACACGGCGTTCCGAGCTGCCCGCCGGCCCCTGCCAGGGCGTCCCCCGCCGCATCCGTGCCCGCAGGCAGGACGGGGTAAACATTGAGGATTTGGTGACCGCCGGCTTCCCCGCGTATCACGCATTCCACATTGAAACCCGCCTCCCGCAAAATCCGGGGGAGTTTGCGCAGCACGTCCAGGGGGACGGCGATCTTTGTTTCCGGGACGCCAAGGGCCGCCGCGATTCCCCGGACAAGCCGTTCCCGGTCGGCCATGGCGTCGCCTATTTCGGGCGGCGAAAGCTGCAGCCTGATCGTTTCAAGGCCAAGATCGTTCCCCAGGCCAAGGTCCGCCATTTCCCCGCGGAGCCCGGCAAAGATACGCTGCTCCCGGAAGACGCCCAGGTCCGAGACCTTGATATTTTTCCGGTAAGCTAAAGCGCCGCGTGATATAAAGACCCTGAGATCGGAGAGGGCGCGGACGGAACAGGCCGTCCTGAAACCACCGGCGTATTCTTCCGGGCTGATAAAACGGCTCGGCCCGTCCCCGATCCTGCCGCGGTCGTTCTCCGCGGCGCCCGTTTCGCCGGCCAGCAGCCTTACCCGGCATTTGCCGCAGGTCCCGTTGCCGCCGCAGGGGGCGTCGATGGCCACATTGGCCCGCCGGGCCGCGTCAAGCAGGGCTTCGCCGGGGAAGGTACGCGCGGCAATTTCCCCGCCCCCCTCAATTTCAAAGACAATTTTAAATGTTTTATCCGCCATTTACGCATCCGTATTTCTGTCAAGCAGGGCAGTTCCAAAACGCCAAACAATGAAACAGCGGCCCTGGGAGTTTTTTGCGCCTTGAAAAACCCACAGGAAATCTCCAAAGCCTGTGTACATTATAAAGTTTTTTTGGAGTTTTATTCAACAACCTGCCGGGCTTTGGGAAAGGCGCATATTTGAAAAATTTTCCGGACCGGTTAAAGCGAAACGTCCGCTTCGGCCCATATATATAACAGGGGGGCCGGACGCCTGCGGGAGTTTGGGCAATCCGGCGACATGTGGGCAATCCGGCGCGTTGCCATTTTTTTCAGGACAACGTATATTTTGACGAGGGCCTGCCCATGCCGGAACCTGGCAGTTTGGACAGGTTCAAAGGAAACTCGATTATGGGAGACATGACTACAGAGGCGCGGGAGCCGCCCGGGCGGATAGGCCCCGAAGAGGTTTGGGCTATGTTCCGGGATACCGACCGGAGAATGAAAGAGACTGATCAGCAGATGAAAGAGACCGATCTACAGACGAAAAAGCTTGAACAGGTGGTCGACAAAATAAGCGCGGATATCGACCGGATGATAAAAGAAGCTGATCAGCAAATGAAAGAAGTTGCCGAACAGATGAGAGAGACCGACCGGAAAATTGGAAAGCTGGGCAGCCGCCTGGGGGACGTGGTTGAACATATCATGTCGCCTAAACTCCAGGAAAAATTTGAAAGCCTGGGCTTCAGTTTTAACCATACTTCCCGGAATCACGAGATAGAGGACAGCGGCAAAAACCTGCTGGCCGAGATAGATGTTCTTCTGGAAAATGGCGAGTACGCCATGGCGGTAGAGGTAAAGACCCATTTGACAACGGGGGATATAAGGGGCCATATAAAGCGGATGGGGATACTGCGCAAGGTGGCGGATGACCACAACGACAGGCGGAAATATCTGGGCGCTGTCGCGGGGGCTGTTGTTGACAAGGAAGTTCTGGCCTTCGCCCTGAAAAACGGCTTTTTCGTGATAGTCCCGTCCGGCGAGACGGTAGACGTTGAGGCCCCCGAGGGATTTACCCCCCGGATATGGTAAAGCCGGGCGGGAACAAGGGCCCTTGCGCGCGTTTCGCCGGCGCGGTAGTTCGCGGGCTTAGCGTGATACCGGGCCGATTTTCCGGCCGCGCTTAAGAAAATCCGGGCGTGATGTGATATGCTCTGTTCGGAGGGCGGTCACAGGTTCGCCGCGGTTCTCTTTCGCCGCGAATTGTCTGTTCGGGATCAATTGCCGGGTCAAGTTTAGCCTTTAGCCGCTCCCCTCCAGCGTGTCCAGGATGAGGCCCTTGAAACGCGCGAAATCGGACGAGGCGGCGAAAGAGCGGGGGCGCGGGCGGGATGGAAATATGTCGATGATCCGGCTGATTCCGCCGGGTTTGCCGGTCATGATGTAGACCCGGTCGGAAAGGCTCACCGCTTCTTCCGCGTCGTGGGTGATAAACAGGGTGGAAAGGCCCAGGTCCCGGCTTATGCCCTGGTACCATTCCTGCATGGTCCGCCGGGTAATGGCGTCCAGCGCGGAGAAGGGCTCGTCCAGGAGTATGACCGGACTGTGCTTTTTTCCGCCGCCCCCCCCGAAAGCCGCAACGGCCGGGTTTTCCCCGCCGCCGCCCTGCCGCACCCCGAGCGGCCGCAGTTCCGTTCCGGCAAGCTGCCCGGCGTTCAGGCAGGTCCGCAGCAGGGCGGCCCGCTGCCTCATGCCGCCGGAAAGTTCGCGGGGGTATTTCGTTTCGCAGCCCTCAAGGCCGAAGGCCGGGAAGAAGGGGGCGGCCCTGGCGCGGGCCTTCCCCCTGGCCTCCCCCCGGATCACCAGGGGGAGGATCACGTTGTCAATAACCGTGCGGAATTCCAGAAGCAGATCCTTTTGGAGCATGTAGCTCACCCGGCCCGATACGCCGGTAATATCCTCGTCATCAAGAAACACCCGGCCTTCGTCCGGGCGGTCCACGCCGGAAAGGATGTTGAAGAGCGTGGTCTTTCCCACACCGGAGGGCCCAAGCAGGGAAATAAACCCCCCTTCGGGAAGTTCCACGCCCACATCCCGGATAACCGGCTCCTCCAGGTAGTGTTTCGTAACGCCCCGGCAGGAAAAAAGCACGGCCTTCTCCTAAGGAAGATAATCGTTGGTAAAGCCCTTGCCGCGTATGTCCTGCTCAAGAAGGCCCTCTTCGAACATCCACCCGTAAAAGGCGTCCCAGCGCCCGCCGTCAAAGCGGCCCCAGGGAAGCTCCCCGTCACGGTAGCGCCCGGAAAGGTAGCGCTGGCTCGCCATTACCAGATCCCTGTCCAGTTCGGGCGCGTGCTTCAACAGTATTTCCGCCGCTTCCCCGGGGTTCTCTGCGGCAAATTCATAACCCCGGCTTACGGCCAGGAGAAACTGTTTTACTGTTTGGGGGTTCTTTTCCGCGTAATTGCTGTTGGCCGCGAGTACCGGGGTGTAAAAATCGAAGCGGGGGTTGACGCGCCCCAGATCAAGGTAATTAAAGGTTTTCCCCCGCAGTTCCGCGGCGATGCCGTCCCAGCCGTAGTAGATCCAGATAGCGTCCACATCGGTTTCCAGCGCGGAAAAGGCGTCGGTGGCAGAATTGGGGATCATCGTTACCTTTGAAAAATCGCCGCCGTCGTTTTCCACGATGTTCCTGATTACCGCCGTTACAAG
>JAIRYB010000192.1 GCA_031267955.1 Spirochaetaceae bacterium
CAGGACGCCGGCTGTGATAGATCCATGAGTTTTTGCAAGGCAAAAACTCAAAGCACTAAAAACGGCACGGTTGCCGATTTCCGGCGCAGCCGGGCCGGCAGGACGCCGGCTGCGATAGATCCACGAGTTTTGCGAGGCAAAACTCAAAGCACTAAAAACGGCATGGATGCCGATTTCCGGCGCGGCCGGGCCGGCAGGATGCTGGCTGCAATGGATCCATGAGTTTTTGCGGGGCAAAAACTCAAAGCTTAAAATCCGCACGGATGCCGATTTCCGGCGCAGCCGGGCCGGCAGGACGCCGGCTGCGATTGATCCATGAGTTTTGCGGCGCAAAACTCAAAGCACTAAACACGGCATGGATGCCGTTTTTCAGCAGCGCAAGGGATAGGAGGGGTGCCGCCCCGCAGGGGCGAAAGCAGCCACGGCGCAAAGCGGCGGGGCCGGAGCGGGCGGGCCCGCGGAGCCCCGGATAGCCCGGTTTTTTGCGGCTTGCGCAAAAAATGCGCCCAAGTCTTCTCATTGCCAATTGTTCCTGTTCTCATCGGCCTCCCTCCCATGCTATACTTCCGCCATGCTTCCCCCATCCTTTCACCCGCTGGTTAGTTCGTGGTTTGCCGAAACTTACGGCAGGGCTACGGCGGTGCAGGAGGAAGCCTGGCCCCTGATCGCGGCGGGGGAAAACGTGCTTGCCGTAGCGCCCACCGGAAGCGGCAAAACGCTTGCCGCCTTTCTGGCCGCGATTTCCCGTTTTGTTGACAGAACCTATGACGCCGCCGCTCTCGCCGTCCTCTACGTATCCCCGCTCAAAGCCCTGAACGAGGATATCAGGCGGAATATTCTGGAACCCCTCCGCTCCCTGGAAAAATATTTCGGCCTTGCCGGGGAGGCCTTTCCCGATATCAGGGTGGAAACCCGCTCCGGCGATACCCCGCAATCCCAGAGGAGGCGTTTCCTTGCGGCCCCGCCTTCTATTCTGGCGGTAACGCCGGAAAGCCTCGCGATACTGCTGCTCAATCCCCGGGGAAGGGAGGCGCTGTCAAAGGTAAGGTACCTTATCCTTGACGAAATCCACTCCGTACTTGCCGGAAAGCGCGGCGCTTTTCTTTCCTGCCAGATTGACCGGCTTTCCCTTGTTGCCGGGGAATTCCAGCGTACCGCGCTTTCCGCCACCGTGAAGCCCGAAAGCGCCGCGGCGGAATTCGCGGGCGGCCTTGGGCGCGCGGTACGGATCGTGTCGCCCAGAATCGAAAAAAAGATCGAATTACTGGCGGAATTCCCGCCCGATCCGCCTGTTCCTGCCGGGGAAAACGGCGAGGGGCCGTCCCGCTACGGGAAGCGTTACGCCGCCCTGGTAGAAACCGTACTGGAAAGGCTCGGCTTTGACGGGGAACGCTGCCGGCGCACCATCCTGGTATTTACCGATTCCCGGCAGAGGGCGGAACGCATAGCCTTGCTCGTCAACAAGCGCGCGGGAGAACTGGCGGCGCAAAATGCGCGGCCGCTGCCTGAACAGGTCGCCTTTGCCCATCACGGCTCCCTTTCCCGGGAAGTCCGGTACGCGGTGGAACAGCGCCTTTCCCAGGGCCGGCTTTCCTGCGTTGTTGCCACCAGTTCCCTGGAACTGGGTATCGACATAGGCAGCGTGGACGAGGTTATCCTTGCCGGGTGCCCCGGTTCCGCGGCAACGGCCCTGCAACGTATCGGCCGTTCGGGGCACGGGGTGGGCCGCGTTTCGCGGGGGCTCATCGTCCCCTTCCACGGGATGGACCTGGTTACCGCGGCGGCCCTTTCCGGGGCGGTCGAAGAGCGGGAAATCGAGGAAAGCTACCCAATCGAAAATCCCCTGGACATACTTTCGCAGGTTATTCTGGAACTGTGCGCGGAAAAAAAGCAGGGGGAGAACCGGCATACCGGCGAACTCTACGAAACCCTCCGGGGTTTTTATATTTTTAAAACCCTCCCCCGCGCTTCCTTTGACGCGGTAATAACGATGCTGTCCGGGTATTACGGCGAGGGCCGTATACGGGAACTCAGGGGGCGGCTTTACTTTGACCGCGCGAGCGGGGAGCTTTCCGCGGCGAAAGGCCTTTTGCAGACGCTTTACACCGCGGGCGGGGTAATCGCCAACCGGGGTTACTTTTCCCTGCGCCTTGGGGACGGGACAAAGATCGGGGAACTGGACGAGGAATTTGTCTGGGAGCGGCGCATAGGGGACAGCTTCGAATTCGGCTCGAGGTCATGGGCCGTCAGCGCCATAGGCAGCGAGGCGGTAACGGTTATCCCCTCGGAAAAGCATTCGGAATTCGCCCCCTTCTACCACGCAGACGCGGTGTTCCGCAGCCCCGTACTGTCGCGCCGCATTCTGGGGCTGTTTTCCTCGTTTAACAGCGGAAATAGCGTTTCTTTTCCCTCGTTTTCAGAGGCCGCCGCGCGGGAACTATCGGCTTTTATTACAAACCAGATACAGGCGCAGGGCGGTATCCCCCTGCCCGGCCCCTGCCATATCCCGGTTGAAATTATCGACGACCCGTCCCGGACCGACGCGTACCGGATTGTTTTTCACAGTTTCCGGGGCGGCGCCATAAACCACCCGTTCGCCATGGCTCTTTCCCGGTATCTGGAAGACAGCATCGGCGCGCGGGTGGAAACCATAGCCGACGACAACGCGGTATTACTGTTTCTGCCCCGGCTTGCGGGGGAGGCGCCGGAAAAACTTATAAGCCAAAGCGTGCTTGCCATAAACGGCGCGGAAGGCCAGACGCTGTTCCGCAGGCACCTTGAGGCTTCGGGAATTTTCGGGGCGGCGTTCAGGGAGGCGGCGGAGCGATCCATGGTCCTTGCCAAAACGTCTTTTGGAAAACGCACCCCGCTCTGGTTTGCCCGGCAGCGGGCCAAGCGGCTCTTTGACGCGGTCTCCGGTTTTGACGATTTTCCGCTGACCGCCGAAGCCTGGCGGAGCTGCCTTAAAGACCGTTTCGATCTTCCCGGCTTCGCCGCGCTGGTAAAAGACATTGCTTTAAAAACAGTAAACCTGTCGTTCTTTCGCACCCGCCTTCCCACTCCCTTTTCCCGCGAACAGATGTGGAAGGACGCGAGCGCCCACATGTACGAATACGACGAGCGGCCGGATCTCAGGGCCGCGTTTTCCGCAGGCAGGACGACTCTGGCCGACCAAATTATCAAGGAGGCGCTTGAAAAACCGGACATCCGCCCGCCCCTGCCGGCGGCTTTGGCGGCGGATTTCCGCGCGCGGCTGAAGAGGGAACTTCCCGGCTGGACGCCCGCGGACGCCCTTTCCCTAAGCGAATGGGTACGCGAGCGTATCGCCATCCCGCTTGGCGAGTGGGAAAGCCTGCTTGCCGCGATCCCGGAAGACATAAAAGAAACACTGCGGGCGGACCCGTCCCTTGGAGGCAGAATACTGCCGGTACAGAGGGAAGGGGCGGAAACCGCGGCAGTGGTACACCGGGATTTTGCGGAAACCTGGAAGGCCGACGCAGCCTGTTTCCTCGGCCCCTGGCTCCGCTTCCAGGGGCCTATTACCCCGGCCGGAATCGGCGCGGTCTTCGGGACGGGGCAGGCGGAGACGGAAAGCGCGATCCTCGCCCTCTGCGAGTCGGGCGCCCTTGTCCGGGATGTCCGCGTTGCCGGAACGGAAACGGTCTTTGTCTGCGACCGGGAAAACCTTGAAATACTGCTCCGCCTGGCGCGCAAAAAAAACCGGCCGCGTATTGCCGAAAGGCCGGCGGCTGTTCTTGTCCCGTTCCTGGCAAGGCGGCAGGGCATCCTGATCTGGGACGCGGCCGGAAACAGCCGGGTAACGGCGGCGGGGACGCCAACCGCAGGGGCTTCCGGCCCGGAACCGGGAACGCCCTGCCTGCCCTGGGAAAAATTGCAGGGCTATGCCGCGCAGATTTCTCTTTGGGACCGGGACATATTCCCGTGCCGGACAACGGGCCATACCCCGGAAAAAACAAACCGGGAAATCGCGGCGGGAAGGCTTTTCTGGTACGGGGCGGGCCAGGGGCGCGTTGCTTTCTCCGATCCCGCTTTCGCGGACCTGGTTTTGCCCGAAAGAAGGGGGGAGGAGGAACTGCCGGAACTGTTTCTGACCCGCCGCGTTTTTTTTGAGAGGGAACGGGATTTTTGGGAGATAAGGGAAGAGCTGGGCCTTGGCACACAGTCCTGCGCGGAGGTCATTTGGGATCTCGTCTGGCAGGGACTCCTTTCCTCGGATACCTGGGAGAGCGCCCGGTGTTTTGCCGAACAGGGCGCTGCGCCCAAAAGCCTGAAGGAAGAAGCCTCCCCGTCCCTCCTGCGCCGCCTTCCCCGGGGTTTCGGTAGCCGCCTGCCCCGGGCGCTCAAGGACCGCTGGCGCGGGGGGCCGCCCGTGCCGGGCAAGTGGTTTTCCCTTGAACCGGACGGCGATTTCGACGGGGGCGACCCCCGGGGTGACCCCCTGGACGAAGAAAACCTGAACCGGGAAAGGATCAGGCTGCTCCTTGGGCGCTGGGGGGTCCTTGCCCGGCCCCTTCTGGAACGGGAGGCGCCCTGCCTTTCCTGGGCAAAGCTGCTCCCCGCCATAAGGCGTATGGAACTGGCCGGGGAACTCTGCTCCGGGCGTTTTTTCGCGGGCCTAAATTCCCTCCAGTTCGCCGCGCCCGGCATTGAAAATGAACTTGTTGCCGCGGAAAACGAGGGAGGCGTCTACTGGATGAACGC
>JAIRYB010000014.1 GCA_031267955.1 Spirochaetaceae bacterium
ACAAGGCTCAGGGAACAGGGCTGTAGAACCATAGTTTTCACCAATTCTACTAACCGCGATCTGCCCGCCCCCCGCGCCGACAGCTGGCAGGAAGCCGAAAGGCTCGTAATGGAAGCCCACGAAGAGTGGACCACCGGCACCCTGGATCTGTTCGGCGCCGCAGGATACCGGAACTGATGCGCTTTCCCGTTCAGAGGGGGGCCTGTTACCGTATGGCGGGTCCGGTACGCGAAAAGCCGCCGTCCGGCCCCCCTGCGCGGGTTCTTAACAGAAACCGCATATAAGGCCCGGACCGAAGGTCCACGTACAGGGGGGCGAATTTGCGCGACAAGGCGAAGCCCGATACTACCCGAACCCGCGGACCGAAGCCCGGGTGATGTAAATGCGGCGGCAAAATTATTGCGCTTATCCTTCCCGATTCAGGGGAACACTACCTTTCCACCCAGTTTTCCGATTTGGAAGGACAGCGCGGCGTATGGCCGGACCCGGCAAATTCCTGCGCACCGGGGAGTCTTGGAAGCAGACCGGGGCGGCAGCGCCGAAGCGCGGGCCGGCACGGACGCCGGGCTGTGACGGATCCATGAGTTTTGCGGAGCAAAACTCAAAGCAATAAAAACGGCATGGACGCCGTTTTCCGTCGCAGCCGGGCCGGCAGGACGCCAGCTGTGACAGATCCATGAGTTTTGCGGAGCAAAACTCAAAGCAATGAAAACGGTAAGGACGCCGTTTTCCGGCGCAGCCGGGCCGGCACGGACGCCGGCTGCGACGGATCCATGAGTTTTGCGGAGCAAAACTCAAAGCTGGAAATCCGCATGGATGCGGATTTCCAGCAGCGCAAGGGATTGAAGGGGGCGCGGAGCGCGCCACCGCAGGACCGGAGAAGAGGGGCGGTCCGAGGAGGCCGGAGCGGGTACCGCGGAGCCCCGGAAAGCCCGGTCCGGCGCGCAGCGCCGGATGCGCCCAAAACAGGGGGTAAAATTAAATCCTTTAGGCTTGTAATCCTGCTTTCCCGCTGCCTGCCTTACATGGCGTGGAGGAGTTCGCGGGGTTTTGATCCCTGGGCCGGGCCTACAAGGCCCCGCGCCGCCATATCTTCCACGATACGCGCCGCGCGGTTATAGCCTATTTTGAGGCGGCGCTGGATATAGCTGGCGCTGGCCTTGCCCTGCTGCATGACTATTTCCAGGGCTTTGTCGTAAAGCGGGTCTTCCCCGTCCGAGAAAAGCGAGGGATCGTTTTCATCGTCATCTTCATCGTAGAAGATTTCGTCGTCTATATAGTCCGGCTCGCCCAGGTTTTTTACGTACTCTACCACCCGCTCAACCTCTTCTTCGGAGATAAAGGCCCCCTGCATACGGATCGGGAAGGGGTCCACCACCCCGGCGTAGAGCATGTCCCCCTTGCCGAGCAGTTTTTCCGCGCCTATCTGGTCGATGATGATTCTGCTGTCCATCTTGCTTGCCACCATGAAGGCGATGCGGCTGGGGATGTTCGCCTTGATAAGCCCGGTGATTACGTCGATGGAGGGCCGCTGGGTGGCGAGTACCAGGTGTATGCCTACGGCGCGGCTCATGGCCGCAAGCCTGGCGACCGTGCTTTCCATTTCCTTGCCGGTGGTGACCATGAGGTCGGCAAATTCGTCGATCACGATTACGATGTAGGGCATGTGCTCGGCGGCGATATTCCGTTCTTTGATACGTCTGTTGTAGCTCTTGACATCCCTGACGCCCATGGAATCCAGGCAGGCGTAACGCCGCTCCATTTCGAAAAGGCAGTACTGTAACGCCTGGAAGGCCCGCTTGGGTTCGGTGATGACCGGTGTAAGGAGATGGGGAATGTCGTTGTAGAGCTTGAGTTCCACGATCTTGGGGTCGATGAGGATGAGCCGGCAGTCAACCGGGGAGCGCTGGTACAGGATCGAGAGTATCAGGGAATTGACGCACACGGACTTTCCGGAACCTGTGGAACCCGCGATAAGCAGGTGGGGCGTCTGGGCAAGGTCCACGGTCTGCGCCTCGCCGGTAATGTCCTTGCCGAGCACTACGGGAATTTCCTGCTTTTTCGCCCTGCTGTCGCGCCGCAGTTCCCCTTCGATTATCTCCCTGAAAGAAACGATATTCCGTTTTTTGTTCGGCACTTCGATGCCTACGGCGTGTTTTCCGGGTATGGGCGCTACGATGCGCACCGAAGACGCGGCGAGGCGCAGGGCGATATTGTCCTGAAGGTTCGTTATTTTTGAAAGTTTTACCCCCGGCGCGGGAAGAATCTCGAACATGGTAATGACCGGCCCCTTCTTGATGCCGGTCACCTCCGCCTGTATGTTGAATTCCTCAAGGGTTTCCCTGAGGATCACGGCGGCGAATTCAGTGCCCTGGTCGATGATCCAGTACTGGCCGTCCGGGTATTGGTTGAGTATGCCTTCTACAGGTATCTGGTAACGTCCGTCCCTGAATTTTTTTTTTGCCATAAGGGAGGCGGGGGCCACCGCGCCGGGCGCTGTCCGGAGGGGCACGGGCGAGTCGAATTCCGCCTCGGCTTCCCCGGCTAATTCCCCGGCTAATTCCCCGGCGCGTATTGCCTTGGCATCGGCCGATGCCGGCTTCCGGGGCGGGACCGATTCAAAAGGGATCGCCGCGTTTTTCGGCAGAATCGCCGCAACCGCCGCCACAAGTTCCGCCTCGTCCTGGGGAAGCTTTTCAAATTCCGCTTCGTCCGGGAAATATTCGCCGGATACTTCCGCGGATATTTCTATAGAGGTATCCGCCCGATCGGGGGATTCCCCGCCCGCGGGCTGGCCGGCGTTCCCGCCCCTGTCCGCGCTTTCAGGCAGGGGGATTCTCCCGGAATAGACGGTCCCGCCGGCCGGGGAACCTGATGACCATGACACAGCCTGTTCCAGTTCCTCAAGGGCTCTGGCGCTTGCCAGGGGCCTGGGACTGGGAAAGCTGACGGCGGCGGGAACCCCGCTTTTTTCCGGCTCTGGCCCGGGCGCGGCGCTGCTGCCCTTGTCCCCGGTGGCGCTGCCGCTGTTTTCAACGGAACGCGGCCCGGGGAGGTACTTGATAATTTTGCCCTCCCGCTCCCGGGCAGGAGCTTCCGCGGCGCCGGGAGAAAAATTCTTCCCGGAATAGTCCTTTGCGTCCCTTGTTTTTTTGGCTTTCGCCGCCGCCACGGCCGCCAGTTCGGGGAAGATCAGGGGGATAAAGGCGCGGATGATCATCCCCTCCACAAAGGCAAGGAGGACCATGAAGAAGCTGAACCCGGCTTTGCCGGCTTTTTGGAGGACCGGGAAGCGATCCGCCTGGTAATTGAAATCCTGGATAAAGCCTATGCCGATGGCTAAAGTCATAAAGGGGATGATGGCCGCCGCGAGGACAAAGATACGATCCGGGCGATAGGAGGGGGCCGCCAGAATAACCGCCGCCCATACAAGATAAGCGGGGATAAGGAAGGCCAGCGCCCCGTAGGACTGCACGAAAAAATTTCCTAAACCCTGGCCGATAAACGGCAGATTGAACAGCGCCCCAATAATGGAAAAAACCAGAACCAAAGCCGCGGCCCCCAAAACCAGGGTTCCGCCGACCGCGGCGACACGGTACTTTTTATCTGCCTGGGGCCTAAAATAATCTTTTACCGGCACAAAAACGGCTCCTTTTCTTTTGCCTTCTGTAGATACGGCTTATTTCAGTATATCGGCAATTACAGCCTCCACCGTAAGATCATAATAGAGAAATCCGTACACCGCCGCGGCGGCCGCCACTTTCCGGACATATTCCCGGGTTTCGGCGAATTCCGCGGTTTCCACAAAAAGGTCCGCCGGAAGTTCCGGCGCTTCCGCCCGCCAGCGGCGGACCCGGCCCATCCCGCCGTTGTAGGCGAGCAGGGCAAGCAGGGGATTCTGCATCCGGCCGAGGAGGTAGCGCAGGTAGAAGGCCCCCAGGTGTATGTTGGCGCGGGGATCGGTCAGATCGACGCCCCCTTCCCGGCGGTAATCCGCGCCGCCCTGCCGCGCGAGCCGCCCTGCCATTTCCGCCGCCGTATCCGGCATAAGCTGGGTAAGGCCCACTGCCCCGGCCCGCGAGCCGATACCCGGCGCGAAGGCGCTTTCGGTACGGATAAGGCCGAAAAGAAGCCAGGGGGGTATTCCAAATTCCCCGGCATATTCTTCCACCGGCTCAAGGAAGGGGCGGGGGTAACAGAGTTCCAGATCCCCGCGGGTTGGCTCGTAGCCGTCCTGATCCATATAAAACCCGGCAAGCCTGATAGATTCGTCCCAGATCCCCGCCTTTTGCAGGGCTTCCGCCAGGGCCCGCAGCTCGTCCGCCCGGAGTTCCTGCCGGTACTTCGTGATATAGGGCAGGGCAAATTCAGAGGCCCCGCGGCCGAAAAAACCCAGGAGGAATTCCATCAGTTCGGGATGGGAAAAGCCGGGGGCCTGCCCCGGGGAAACTGCGGGATCGGGGCCGGGCGGGGCCGGGAGCGCCCTTCCAAGTTTAAGGGCGGAAATGGCCTGATAATAGAAAGATCCTTGCTTTTCATCAAAAACCGTTCGGTAAAATTCTTCCGGCCTTGCCCCGCCGAAATAACCGGCTTCCGAAGCCCGCCCCAGAATATAGCCGTACTGGGCGCGGGCCGGGCCCGGCTTGAGCATCCGGTATACTTCGAGCAGGGCCTGCCAGCTCCCCTGGGACGCAAGGTGCCGGGCCAGGCGGTCCAGTATATCGTCAAAATCAGCGGCCCTGTGCCAGCGGGGAATCCAGGTTTCAAGGAGGCCGGCCACTTCGCCCGGCCTGTCCCGGAGCGCCATGCTGAGTATGTACCAGATACAGGCGTCCGCCTGCAAAGCGTCCGGGGCTTTTTCCACGGCCCGGCTGAAAAGGCCCGTTGCCGTTTCATGGCGGCCCCGCTGGCGTTCTATCCTGCCCGCAAAGTAGAGGAGCCTGTAGGCAAGCAGACTCCGGGCCGGGCCGTCCGGCATTCCGGCGGGTCCGGGCTGGCCGGATACGGGTTGGCCTGCCGCGGGCGGCATAGCGGCGGCGGGTTCCGGGTCGCGCAGGCTTTCCTCCCATTCCAGAAACAGCTCCGTCCCCGCGCCGCTGTTATCCCCGAACTGGAAACTCCGCCCCAGGCCGGTGAGCAATTCCGGGTACCGGAAAAACAGGGCCGGTTCCGCTTCCAGCGCCGCCCTGAAATGCTCCAGCGCCGGGGCAAAGGCCGATCGGGCAAGCGACAGCCGCCCCGCCACGGCGGCCGATTCGGCCTTTGTAAAAAGGGGGCCTTCCGCGCCGCCGGCGCGTTCCAGGGCCCAGAGGTAAAGAGGGTCCACCGGCTCCGAAAGAAAAACCGCCGCCGCTTCCGGGTTTGTGCCCGTGTCCGTCCCGGCCCTGCCCGCAAGCTGCGCCAGCGCCCGGCCCCACGGCGCAGGGAGGGCTGGGACAAGACGGGAAAGAAGATCGGGGTCCGGAAATTCGGGGAGCAGGGGCAAAAGACGGCGGGCGGCCTCTTCCCGGACAACGGGGTTGCCGCCGAGCGCGGTCCTGTAAAGGGCGGCGGCGTCCGCGCGGTTCTTTTCCCCGTCCGGGGCATGTTCGGCAAGAATCGCGGCATAAAACACTTCGCCGGGCGAAGCGATACCCCAGCTTTGGCAGGAGGAAAAAACCAGAATCAGGCAAAAACAGCAGAAAAGAAACCGTTTAATTTCTTGGCGGTATCCTGATTGTGGTCCCTGAGATGATAAGGTCCGGATTTCGTATGCCGTTATAGCGGGCAATGCGGGAGTAAAGCCAGGGGTTGCGATAGAATGCCTCCGAAATATCCCAAAGTGTATCGCCCCAGCGGATCCTGTAAGCGACCCCGTTTCTCGGGATCACCGCCGGAGTATTGTAGGAGGATACCGGCGCGGAAGAGCGCCCCCTGCGTGAAACCGCCGGCGCCGGCGCGTCCTGCGCGCTTTGCGCGGGCTCGGCGGGTTCAATTACCAGGACAGGCGCGGGGGCCGGTTCCTCTGTTTTCGCGGGCTGTTCCGCCGCGGGCCTGGGCGCCGGTTCGTCCGCCCCGGCGGGCTGTCGCGGCGCGGGGGCCGGTTCCTCGGTTCTCGCGGGCCGCTCCGCCGCGGGCCTGGGCACCGGCCTGGCCCTGGACGGCCCGCTCCTGAGCAGGAAAAACCAAACCGCCAGGACGGTCAGGATAATCGCCAGCCCGATAATAATGATAAGAATCCAGGGCATCTTTTTCTTCTTTTTCTTTTCCCGCATCAGCGAAGCCTTTTCATAAAGCCCCTGGGGCGGCAATTCCGACTGGTCCAGTTCAAAATCCGGAATATCAAAATCCTGGCCGCCCACATCCAGGGATTTCAGGGACACGATCAGGTGCAGATGTTCGGCGTTGGCCGAAGAATCCAAATCCATGGCGCTCGCGGCCAGCTCTCCGTTTTCGTTCGAAGAAATAACAAGCTCGATCGAAGGATCGCCTTTAAGCCTGGGTTTGATATTTTCAACCACAATACTCCCGATGTACTGGGAGTCGGTCATGGAGTGCATCAGGCTCCGGTACAGATCTATCTGCATACTTTCCTGGGAGTCATGTACGGTGGTCAGGATCAGCCTTTTTTTTACATGGGAATTCTCTTCAAGAATAGAAAAAAAATCGCCGTTCGCGATCTTTATGCCAATAGTAGCTGCCATTGGACCCGCTCCTTTAAGCCTTTATTCGCAGTGGGGTCTAATACCCCGCCCCTTGGGGCGATTCAATTCCTTCGCCAATGATGGCGGGGTTCTTCATTCAACTTTAGACGCCGCCGGTTTGATTGTCAACAGTTCCGCAGCCATTCAGGACAGGCGTCTTTTTCAATCGGGCGCATCCGGCGCTGCGCGCCGGACCGGGCTTTCCGGGGCTCCGCGTGCCCGCCCGCTCCGGCCTCCTCGGACTGTCCTTTCGGGCCAGTCCTGCGGTGGCCGCTTCGCGCCCCTCCCATCCCTTGCGCTGCTGAAATTCCGCTTCCATGCGGATTTTCAGCTTTGAGTTTTTGCGTAGCAAAAACTCATGGATCTATTGCAGCCGGCGTCCTGCCGGCCCGGCTGCGCCGGAAAGCGGCATCCCTGCCGTTTTTCAGCATTAGCCGGATACCAGTCTATATTATCGGTAGTATAGGGGAAATTCTAAAAACCGGGAATTTCCCGCAAAACCGGGACGCCCCAGGAACTCGCCGCGCTTTACGCAAAAAACGCAAAAAAATTTCCCGCCGGTTAAAGCAAATTGGCGGAGAAAACCATTAATTAATATGGAGGATATCGAAGATGAAAACATACCTGTTTCAGCGGGCCGGAAAAGTCCGGCCGCAACCCCGGTTTCCGGGCAGGGGATTCCCCCCAGGGCGTCCGGGAAACCGTATATGGCCCTGGGCGTCCCTTGCCGTCGTCCTGGTTTCCGCCTGCGCGTGCAGCGCCGAAACCGCCGTCCAGCAGGTGCTGGGGCTAAGCGCGGAGGCGCCGGAATTTATTGAATGCCGGGCGATCTCGCCCACCGAGATAGCCTTCAGGTTTTCCCTGCCGGTGGCCGTCTCGTCCCTGCGTTTCGAGCCGGATCTCGAGGTGGATTCCGTTGACGGGGGGGAACTCGTGACGGTTACCTTGAGGGAACCCCTTTCCGGCGGGAACCGTTTTGTCGCGGATATTCTGGTGTCCGACGAGGGGGGCAACACCCTCAATGTCCTGGCCCCTTTCCGCTCCCGTAATGACGAGATGCCCTCGCTTGTGATCAACGAGGTCCGCACCGAGTATTCCAAACCCAGGGTGGAATTTGTAGAACTGAAAACCCTGACCGCCGGCAACCTGGGCGGGATACGGCTTTTTCTCGCCCAGACAGGCACGGAAGAGCCTTTTTACGAATTCCCGCCCGCCCATGCCGCCGCCGGGGAGTACATCGTCGTGCATTTGCGCAGCCTGGACCCGAACAGCGTAAACGAAACCGCGGATACCGGGGCCACTCCTTATACAAAGGAGAATGAAGCCTGGCCCGAAGCCAGGGATTTCTGGATTCCCGATACCAAAAAACACCTCGCGAAAAAAGCCGGGATGGTATACCTGCTGGACCAGGACGACGGGGTACTCGACGCGCTCATGTGGAGCGAAAGCGCCGATCCCTGGTGGGCCGACGAAAAGCTGGCCGCCGGCGCGGAGTTCCTCTTTTCCAAAGGGGCCTGGGCAAACAGCCGCGGGGAAATTCCGGGGCCCGCGGACGCCGTTTCAAGCGCCTATACCACGGCGACGCGTTCCATCTCCAGGGACGAGGCCGCGCAGGATACGGACGGCCCCGCGGACTGGTACATCACCGCCGCGAGCAGCGCCACCCCGGGAAAGAAGAACAGCACGAAAAAGTACCAGCCGTAGGGGAAAGGCCGGGAGACGGCAAGGGAAGAACGCCGGGGAAAATACATTGCCTATTCGCGGGAATAATGTTACACTCTAGGTACGGATAGGAGAATTTTATGAGTTCCGGAATCGCCGTGAACAACGGCAATTTTGAAGACGAAGTGTTAAAGTCGCCGGTACCGGTGCTGCTGGATTTTTGGGCGGAATGGTGCGGGCCCTGCCGGATGATCGGCCCGGTACTTGACCAGATAGCGGAAGAATATTCAGACAGGCTCAAGGTCTGCAAGATCAATGTGGACGAGGAGAACGAACTGGCGGGCCGGCACGGGGTCGTTTCCATACCTACCCTGGCCGTTTACCGCGACGGCAAGCTTGTCCGCCAGCAGGCCGGCGCGGTGCCGAAGGCGCAAATTCAGGCCCTGTTCAGCGATTTGATCTAAATACACGGTGAAAATTCCCGAACTGCTTGCCCCGGCCGGTTCCCCGGAAGCCCTTGACGCCGCTGTCGCCGAGGGCGCGGACGCGGTTTACCTGGGCCTCAAAAATTTTAACGCCCGGATGCGGACGGCCAACTTTGCC
The DNA here is from genome assembly GCA_031267955.1 of Spirochaetaceae bacterium. GTDB lineage: Bacteria > Spirochaetota > Spirochaetia > Treponematales > Breznakiellaceae > JAIRRR01. The sequence continues at coordinate 8,949 of JAIRYB010000014.1, forward strand.
TATTCCCAGTTTGAAGCGGCCCTCCGCGCCCTTCACCGGATGGGCAGGAAGATCTACGTCACGGTTAATACTGTTTTTGAACAGCGGGAAGCGGACCGGATGTACCAGCTTCTCAAATACCTTTCCGCGCTTGGCCCGGACGGCCTGATTGTTCAGGATTTTGGGGTAATCGCCATGGCCGCCCTCGATTTCCCCGCCCTCAGGCTCCACGCTTCTACCCAGATGAATGTCGCCTCAAGCGGGGGGGTGAACCTGCTCTCCAAACACGGCCTTTCCCGGGTAGTGCTTTCCCGGGAGCTTTCCCTGGACGAGATACGCGGCATACGGGGTAAAACCAGTTCCGAACTTGAAGTTTTTGTCCACGGGGCGCTCTGCGTAAGCGAATCGGGGCTCTGTCTTTTTTCCAGTTTTCTTGGGGGAAAGTCCGCCAACCGGGGCATGTGTACCCAGGCCTGCCGCAGGCTGTACAGCCAGGACGGCGAACAGGGTTATTATTTCAGCCCGGCGGATATGGAACTCGCCGCCCTGGTTCCCGGTTTGGCGGAGGCGGGGGTCAATTCCCTTAAAATCGAAGGCCGCATGAAAAGCGCCGAATATGTAGGGACTGTGGTCTCCGCCTACCGCCGTATTCTCGACGGGATTGAAGGCAACCGGGAACAGAGCGTCAGGGAGGCGGAGGAAATACTGAAAAACGATTTCGCCCGCGAGAAGACCCGGTACTATTTCTTTGACGAAGCCGCCGGGGCCGATTCCGGCAGGACCGGCGGCGAAGAATCCGCCGGCTTTCCCGCGCCGGATCCCGGCTGGCTCAAGGCGGGCCAGGACGGCGGCACGGGCATAGCCCTGGGGGCCTTGCTCCGGGTGCGGGGCGCCGGCGCGGACAGGCAGGGCCTTCTTCGGGCGGGGCCGCTGCTTCCCCGGGCAGGGGATTCCCTGCGTATCCACCGCGCCGACGATTCCGTGCGCAAAACCTTCAAACTCAAGGCCGCTGAAACCGGACGCGGCGCAGACCAGGGCGGGGAACCGCTCCCGGACGGCTTCTGGCTGTCCATACCGGAAGGCTTTAACGCCGGGGATTCGGTCTACCTTATCCAGACGCGGCTGATGGGCAGGCGTTACCCGCAGATCATCAAAGACGCGGGCGCTTTTAAGCGGGTCCCCGGCAGGGAAAAGGCCCCGGACATCGAGCTTGAGCGTCCGGGTAAAAAAGACGCGCCCTTCCCCGAAGGCCTGTACGCCGCGGTTTCCCGTATCGAAGATCTCTACGCGCTTCAATCGGAGCGGCCTCTGCGCGCCATACTCCCGCTTAACAGCGAGACCGCGGGCTATCTGCTTGCCGGCGGCAAGCCGCCCCTGCCCTTCAACGCCAGGGAACTCATCCTGGCCCTGGACCCCTGGTTTCCCCAGCCGGCTGAATCCTTTTTCAGCGGGGCGATACCGCGCCTGCGCGCCCTGGGCTACCACCAGTTCGTGGTCAACAATTTGGGGCATTTCGCGCTGTTCAGGAACAGCGCCCCGGCGCCCGGAGGCAAGGCGCTTCTGCCCGGAGACGCGGCGGCCCCGCCCCCCGGAAAAATGCCGCCCAAACCCGCTTCCCTTATCGCGGGGCCATACCTCTATACCTTTAACCGCTGGGCCGCGTCGTTTGTGTCGTCGCTGGGCGTCTCCGCCTTTATCACCCCGCTGGAAAACAACCGCCAGAACCTGGAACGCACCGTAAGCCCCGGCCGCCGTTCCCTCGCCATGGTCACCCTGTTCGCCCGCCCCGCCCTGTTCCGAATCCGCGCCTCCCTGGGGCGGCAGTACGGTTTCGGCATCTTCGAGGATAGCCGGGGCGAACAATTCCGATTGCTTGCGGGCAGAGACGGCTCCCAGGTTATTCCGGAAACGCCTTTTTCCATCGTGGACAAGCGCCCCTTTCTGGAAGAGGCGGGATTCCGCCGTTTTGTCGTTGATCTTTCCGGCCCTCCCGTCAAAAAGAAGGACTATAAAAAACTTATGGACGCTATTAGCGATGGCGCGCCCCTTCCCGGCATCAGCCGTTTTAACTGGAAGGACGGGTTTTACGCGGCGGAATAGGGCGCTCTGCCCTTAAAATGCCACCGCTTCCTCCTCCGCGGCAAATTCTTCGGCAAAGGCCCCCTCCGCCGCCGGGGCGTACCGCTTGTCCGGCGGCCGGCCTTCCGCGTATTCCGGGCCGGCATCTTCCTCCGCCCTGGCTTCCGGCCGGAATTCCACATGCTCCGCCACAATGCTGATCTTTGCCCGGGGTTTGCCGTCCGGCCCGTTCCACCGGTCCTGCTTGAGCCGGCCCACTACCCTGACCCCGCGGCCCCGGCGCCCCTGGTTGTAGCAGGAATCCGCAAGGCGGCTCCATGTTTCCACGTCAAAGAAGCCCACTTCTTTTTCGTAATTGGAATCCTGTTTGAAATAACGGTTGGAGGCAAGCGTAAAGGTACACACATGGGTACCTTTAGGCGTCGTGCGGTAGAGGGGGTCCCTCACCATGTTGCCTTCAATCAGGATTGAGTTAAGGTTATTCATATATAACTCCCGATACTGCGGTTCCGGCAGCGTGCATATCCGCCGGGTACGTGGTTCGGGAAACCCCGGAAAACCCGTACATATATATAATGGGTTTGTCCGCCGGTTTGCTTTAATCCGGGGCGTTTTTTCGCGGTTTTTTCAAAAAGGTTTTTCGCGGGAAGCTGCCGGCGGCGCTGCCGGACGGTACAGCCGGGCGGCAAAACCCGGCAGTATAGTTACTGCTGCTGTTTCAGCAGATTGACAATGTAGAGCGCCACGTAGTTGTGAATCTTGTCGCTGTTGTTCAGTTCGGTAAGGGCCGGGCTTACCATGATAACCGAATCCGCCATTTCGTCGATGGTCTGGGAGGTGATCTTTCTGTTTCCCCGGGCGTCAAGGATGGGCTTTAGCTTGCGCTTGATTTGGGAGTGAACGTCCCGCACAAGCTGTTTTTTCGCCTCGCTGTCTATTACCTTGCGCCAGTGGTCTTCCATGTCCCTAAGCTGCTGGTCCAAAGTCTTCCCCATAGGCAGCGCCTGAATCTGGTAATCAACCGCGGCGCGTTTCATCTCCTGAGCGAGACTCGTAGAATGAGCGGACGGAATTTCCCTGTCCTGATTCTCCTGCTCCTGCGGCGCAGCCTTGCGCTTTTTGTTTTTATCCTGCCCCAGGCGCTTAAAAAAGGCGACAATCGAAGAAATAACCGGGATACTGTACCAGAAGGGGAGCATTATCCTGACATCAGTTAAAATATCTTTCCGGTTTAGCGTGAGCAGTTCCGACAGCGGCACAAGCGCGCCGGTGGCCTGGTAAATTTTGTAGTTAAGCACCCCCCCCTGGGAAGCGGAAGCCTCCTCCTGGACCAGGAACAGTTTTTTGTCTTCCAGGAGCATCATTAGGCTCGGGGCGACCTGGTGCGCGTAAAGGGCCGCCAGCTTTTCAAAGTCCTTCTCGTTCTCCATGGAAGGCTCGCTCTCGAATTCCTTGATCAATTTGCCCCAGCGGTTACGGATAGCTTTTTGCACCTGGGGGCGCGCCTCCCCGATAAGTTTGGTGATCAGGGGGAATACCTTGGCTTTGCTGATAAAAACCTGCTCGTTAAAACGGTTGTGGAAGATCAGCAGAGGCGGGAGCCGCTTGCCCGGATCAGAGTTCCCCTCCGCCTGCGTCTTCTCGTTAAGAAAGCCGTCCAGGTCCTTTTGGCTGTAAAAATCCGTCAAAGGCCGGCCCGTAGCGTCCGAGAACTTCATAATATCTTTCAACGAATACGCGTAGGGCGGCCGCTCGATTCTCAGCTCGATTTCCTTCATGGCCAATTCCAGGTCCCTTTTCCTCCCCATGATCGAGCGGTAGTAGCTTACGAAGAATTCGATGATAAACGTCGACTGGAGCACCGAAATGTCCAGAGCGGTAAATTCGCTCTTTTTTTTCAGTTCCATCCGGATCAGGGAACAGAAAAGGGGCCAGAACAGGCAGGCAAATTCCCCGGCGGTTTCAATATGGGCAAAACATTCCTTGGGCTTAAGCTCAATCTGGGCCAGGATATTCCTCAGCAGCGGCTCCTTGCCCGCAAACTGGCTTGTCAGCCGGACAAAAAAATATTCGGCGTTGTGTTCGATTTTAAGAAAGGCCGAAGTCTTTAATACGGAAATCTCCAGGATACGCCGGGGTATATAGCTCGCGAGGACCAGCGCCGAGCCAAGCGATTCCGAAAAGACAATTTTCAGCAGGGGCATGTCGGATTCTTGGGGGTATTCCATATATTCGTCCAGGTCCGTGGCGACGTTCAGCTCCCTAAGCTGTTCGGCCGGTATGCTTATCCCCAGGGTTTTCTCGTCGGGAAAGGGCAGTTCCGCAAGGGCGTCCGGATTTTCGTATGCCTTGTTCACTGCCTCAAAGTAGAAATCCAGCATCAGCACCTTGCCGCCCGGCCCGCTCCCGATCAGCTTGCACTTCCCGCTTTCCACAAGCGGCGTCAGTTCGGCCCAGAATTTGGCGGCGGCATCGCTGGTCCATTTCTGCCATTCCGGCCGTTCGCGGACATAGTGGTTCGCGTATTTTTCGATGAACAGGATAAAATTATCAATATCTATACTGGGGGCATGCCGCTTGCTTGCGTATGAGAGCAGTATTGTATAAAGGTCGGTTCGCTGGGCCATATTATATAATAATCGGAATTTATCCCGCCTGCAATAAGCAAGTCCGGCGGCAAACAGGCTTCCGCGTTCCGTCCCTGAATTCGGGCGCATCCCCGGCTCCGCCGGGGACCGGGCTATCCGGAGCTCCGCGGTACCTGGAACATATGGGGGAAGGTGGCAGACAGGTAAAATACACAATTTCCAAAAAATTCGCATAACCCCCTTGACTTGGACTCAACTTCAGGGAGTACACTTATATCGTCTTAGAACCAGGAGGAGGAAAAGGAGCATGAAAAGACTGCTATTTGTTTTTTTGTTTATATCGGCAGTACTGGCTGTCCGCGCTCAAGGCTCAAATACAACAAACCGCGGTAAAAACCTCATCGTGTTTTATTCGTGGAGCGGGAACAGCCGGAGTATCGCCAACAATCTCCGTTCTGTTGCGGGCGGAGAGATTGTCGAGATAATGCCCGCGGCGCCGTATACGAAGAATTACAGCGAAATGCTTGAGACAGCCAGACAGGAAATT